>CANQAR010000005.1 GCA_947588845.1 uncultured Lachnospiraceae bacterium | reverse complement strand
CCGGAATCTTCCTTCGTCAGAACCACGATACCACTGTTGATGTACGGTACTGTCCAGGCATAAGCATCCTCACGGCCGTCGATCGTGTATGCACTCCAGATGCAGTCGATCTCGCCGGAAGCCATTACGTCGTCCCTGGAATCCCACACGAGCGGAGCCGGTATAAACTCCCAGCCTTCCAGCTCGGCAACTGCCTTTGCCAGGTCTATATCAAAGCCCGTGTACTCACCGCTCTCGTTCATGTAGCTGAATGGCGGGAACTCCGCGTCAAAACCGACTTTGAATGTATCGGCCGCAAAGCACATGGACGAAACCGCCATGGATGCAACTGCCGCGCAGACTGCCGCTGTCAATAAGTTTCTTTTCATAACTAACACCTCCTGATACTTTGGGGAATTTTACGCACGGGTATGTTCGGTCAGTTCATGGCCACTCCCCAGATTCACAGATTTCGCGTAAATCTGGCTCCGCACCCACTCTCTTCCCTTACTTTGCCCCCGCACAGTATAGAAGGCCGCCCGGAGAGATCTCCAGGCAGCCTCTCTTAAACTACCTCTCTTAACCTTCTGATCGAGAAAAGAGTCTTTCAGTTGTCTTTTGCTTTATTACTCTGCTGCTACGTATGCGTCATAGTATTTCTGCATGATCGCAAGATAATCGCTCAGGCCATAAGCCTCAAGGTCGGACTGCAGCTGATCCCAGTCTGCATCTGTGAATCCGTCCTTAACCCACGCGGACTTCGCATTATTAATTGCCTTTGAAAGGTCTGCCTCATAGTTGGAAACCTGCTCGGTGTCTTCCCTGCTCATGAATACGTTCGGGAATACGTTGTCGTTGTGCATTTCCGGTGTGTAGATATCCTTGATCCAGTCAAGACGATACTGTGCGTCGTCCGGGCAGGTCACATATACGCCGTAATACTCGTCAAGTACGGCCAGAGGTCCGCCTACGTTTTCAGCTTCACGTACCTCTACAGGAGAAGCGCCTTCCAGAGGAGCGTGCTGCAGCATCGGCTCACCGTTCTCATTCTCGCCAAGCTCGAAGATATCAAAATCATCATCCTCACCGTAGGTTCCCCAGTTGTTCTGCGGAGACTGGAACGGATCGTACATCAGGTCGATCCAGCGGCAGACCATCTCCGGATCCTTGGCAGCCATCGTAACTACGCACTTGCCGCGCTGGTAACCGCTCGTGAAGGAACCGTTCTGAGGAGTAATGTTCGTGGTATCGGCTGCCAGCGGAGGAAGCGGAACCCAATCCTCAAGATTGTCAATGTTGCCTACATCCCAGCTGAAGCAGACGCCGTAACGTCCGGATTTACCCTTTGCTACATAGGTGGACCAGTCCTGCGTGAACGCTTCCGGATCGATCAGATCCTCAGCATACAGCTCATGCAGCCACTCCATGCCCTTCTTGAAGCCTTCCTGTGTTGCGGAGCAGATCACTTCGCCGTCGTTTGTAACCGCGATATGTCTGCCTCTGTCGCCGTCGCCGTAGCCTTCGCCAAAGCCGTTGATCAGGATCGCCGGATCCTGGTCGCCGTCGTTCATGATGCAGGACATCGGGATAATTTTTCCGTCAATGCCGAACTCTTTCTGCAGCTTGTCTGCATTGTCACGGAACGCGATCAGGACATCCTTGAACTCGTCCACGGTGCCCGGGATCTCAAGGCCGAGGAAGTCAAGCCATTTCTTGTTGATAAAACTCATGTCGCCGACCGTCTGGATCGCTTCCTTGCCGGAACCGAGCTGCTCGATCCACGGGAACGCCCAGATATGTCCCTCTGTGTCCGTTGACATTGCCTTGTACTCCGGGAACTTCTCGAATACAGCGCAAAGATTCGGCATGATCTCCGGCGTGATGTACTCCGTAAGGTCAAGGATCGCTCCGAAATCATCGCCGTATCTCAGAAGGTCACTGTCTGAGAAATCCGCGTAGAAGATGAAGTCCGTCAGGTTCTTCGGGCTGGACATCGTCGTCTGGATTTTATCGCCCCACTGGCTGTTCGGGATGGCCGTCCACTCGATGTGTACGTTGGTCTTCTCCTCAAGTCTCTTGAAGATTGTACGTTTGTTCGGGTCTGACTCCGTGCTGTCCGGATACCTGGTCATACCCGTCAGGGTGACGGTATCCTTGACCGGGAAGAAGCTCTCTTCTGAGTCCTCTGCCATAACGGTCATTCCAAGGGACGCCACCATGCTGGCTGCCAATGAGGCTGCGATCATGCTCTTTGCAAATTTTTTCATTGCATGAATCTCCTTTCTTGTTTTGAACATGTGACTGATTGGTTTATGGTTGCTTTAATTTCTTTATCAACCCTTAACGGAACCTGCCATGATGCCGCTGTCGAAGTACTTCTGGAAGAACGGATACATAACGATCAGCGGAAGGCTGGATACGATAATGGTTGCGTATTTCAGAAGCTCGGCGAGCTGCGCACGCGCCGCCGTACTCTGCATATCAGAGATCATGCCGGACTCCGGCTGGTTCTGAATCAGGATGGAACGAAGCACGAGCTGCAGTGGCTGCTTATTCGCGTCGTTCAGGTAAATCAATGCGTCAAAGTAGCTGTTCCACATTCCAACGAACTGCCACAGCGCCAGCACCGCGATCACCGGCGTACATACCGGAAGCAGGATGCGGAAGAAGAAGACGATCTCAGTCGCGCCGTCCACGCTGGCCGCTTCCTTCAGATCGTTCGGGATGCCCTGATAGTACGTTCTGGCGATGATCATGTTCCATACGCTGAACGCGCCGGGAAGGATGAGCGCCCACATGCTGTCGAGAAGTCCGAGGCTGCTGATCAGCAAGTAGGTCGGGATCAGGCCGCCGCCGAAGAACATCGTGATGACGAAGATCGCGTTGAAGAATCCTCTGCCCTTGAAGTCCGCCCTTGACATCGGGTATGCAGCGAGCAGCGTGATCGCAACTGACACAAAGGTAAATACAAGCGAGTAAACAACCGCGTTCCTGAAGCCGATCCAGATCTGAGAGTTCGACATAACTCGTTCGTACGCCGTCAGCGTCCACTTCTCAAGATCGAACACGATACCCTTATTCTGAAGGGTGATCGGATCCATGAAAGATCCTATAACGATATAGGCCATGGGAATGATAATGGCCACTACAAACAGACCGAGCAGGATATAACCTGTCAGCAGGAGTGCCTTATCCTGCAGAGAATAGCGTGCAAATTTGCTTTTCTTTTTCATAACGCACCTCCTACAGTCCCTGGCCGTCATTCATCTTCGCGACAATCTTGTTCACGCTGAGAATGAGGATGACATTGATGATCGTGTTAAACAAGCCGACGGCGGTTGAAAAGCTGTAGTCGCCGTCCAGAAGACCTTTCTTGTACACGTAGGTCGCGATGATCTCGGACGTCTTCATGTTCAGGTCTGTCTGCAGAGCATAGGCTTTCTCAAAACCGATGCTCATGATGTTGCCTGCCTGCAGGATGAACTGGATCACTACCATGTCCTTGATCGCCGGCCACTCAACTGCCTTGATCTGCTGGAAGATATTCGCGCCGTCGATGACAGCCGCCTCTTTCAGATCCTGGCTCGCGTTGGAAAGAGCCGCCGTGTACATGATGGAACCCCAGCCTGCGCCCTGCCAGATACCGCTGGCGATGTAAATCGTACGGAACGCCTCCGGTATGGTCATGAAGTTGATCTTGGTGCCGAACAGCATGTTGACCGGACCAGTCACGGAGAGGAAGATTCTGACAATACCGCAAAGTACGATGACGGACACGAAGTTCGGCATGTACAGTACGAGCTGAACCTTCTTCTTGATTCCCTTGCTCTCAATCCTGTTCAGCAAAAATGCCAGAAGGATCGGCATCGGGAATCCCCAGAGAAGTCCGTAGACGCTCAGCTTCAGCGTATTAATCAGGTACTCCATGAAGTCCGGCGAGGACAGGAATCTCTGGAAGTGCTTGAAGCCCACCCACTCACTTGCAAGAATACCCTTGAAGGGGTTGTAATTCTTGAAAGCGATCAAGATACCGCCCATCGGGAAGTACTTGAAGATGATCGTCAGGACCAGCGCCGGCAGCAGAAACAGTACATACAGCTGCCAGTGCTGTTTCACATACACGATTGTGTTGTGAACCCTGCCTCCTTGTGAATTAGTTTTCATGTTTTCCTCCTTTCACACAGGTTCGTTTTTACATTTGCACTTTTGCATTCCTCTTCCTCTGTGTCATACACATTTCAATGTATTTCTGTGTGTTTTATGTATTTCTATCGTATTTACACATGTTTTCTGCATTGTTTTGTGCGTTGTGACAACTATTTTTGTGCATTTGTAAAACTTTCGCCTGTATTGTTATGCACAGATCATACCAGAGTTTGAGACATCTGTCAATAGTTTTTTTTGTAAATACACCAATTTTTTCCGTACTTTTTTTACATATCCGATATTTTCTCTGAGCTAAATGCAAACGATCTCCTGCTTTTGCGGGCCTGATTTTGTCAACTGCGACAAAAAAATCTTCATTTTTACGTTTTTTACATTTGACACATGGATTTTTATAGAGTATACTATCTTCAACTGATTTATTGTACGTAATTTTAATCAGGAGGTTTTTTATGGCTGGAAGAGTTACCATACAGGATATCGCGGACGCACTCGGCGTTTCGAGAAATACTGTATCAAAAGCAATCAACAATACCGGCATCCTCGCGGATGCCACCCGTGACAGAATATTAAAGAAGGCCGTTGAGATGGGATATAAGCAATTTTCTTATGTTAAATTCGCGAACCTGGGAAACAGCACAAGGCGTCCGGGAACCACGCCGCAGGCCGGACTGACGATCAGCCAGGCAGCAGCGCAGCAGCAGACAGCCTCCCCGGTTCTGCAGGACGCCTCCTCCGTACAGCCGCCGACCGGAGGCGCAAATACGATCGCACTGTTTACCACCAGTTTTCTGGGGAACTCGCATTTTGCATCGACAATGCTGGATAAGTTTCAGAGTGAGCTCACGCTCCTCGGTTACGGCTTTACCATGTACCGGGTGAGTCAGGCGGATCTGCAGCAGCTGACGCTGCCGAACTCCTTCCATATGGAAACGACCGCGGGCATCATCTGTTTTGAAATGTTCAGCTGGGCTTACAGCGACATGCTCTGTGATCTTGGCATTCCGATTCTGTTTGTCGATGCCCCCGCGCCTTCCAACGGACGGATCCTGAAGGCCGACCGTCTGCTGATGGAAAACCGCTCCAACATCTTTTCCCTGGTTGCGGATCTGGGACGGCACGGCAAAAAGAAGATCGGATATATCGGAGAAAGATTTCACTGTCTCTCTTTCTTTGAGCGGTATATGGCGTACCGCGAGGCACTTATTACGCTGGATCTGCCTTATATTCCGGAATACTGCCTCACGGAGCATGATCCGGGCCATGCCCCCGAACAGTACCGCCAGTATCTGAAAGATCATTTCAAAAACATGAAAGCTCTGCCGGACGTGTTCTTCTGCGCAAATGACTTTGTCGCTCTTGAAGTTCTGACCGTTCTCAGGGAACTGAGCTATTCTGTTCCGCAGGATGTATACCTGTGCGGCTTCGACGATTCCCCGGAATCGCGGATCGTCACCCCGGCGCTCACGACGATCCACATCCACAGCCAGATCATGGGATTCTCCGCTGTCCAGCTTCTCATCTCGCGCATCAAGGAACCGACGCTGAACTACCGCACTATCTACACAGAGACGACGCTGATCCGCCGGGCTTCGACCAGCGACTGACGGCCGGAACTGCCCGGCCGTCCATTTTCATACAGGAACATGACGCCAGATCAAAACGCCAAAGCGGACCTGAATCCTGCGGCAGAACCCGCAGTCAGGTCCTGAATCAGAATTGAGCAGGAATCGGTTTTTCCTCCTGCTCACCCACGCGGCCGCATGCTGTTTCAGCAGCTGATTTCCATATGCAGGCCTGCACATCAGAAAAATGCCGCGGCATTTTCATCCGCGGCAGAAAACACAGGAGGAATTTATATGCTGCAGGAAATTTTCAGCCCGGACAACCGGGTCATGATCTTTATCACCAAAATCGTATATAGTGTTTATCTGAACATTCTCTGGTTTATCTGCTGCATCCCGATCATCACGGCAGGCGCTTCCACCACCGCCCTCTTCTACGTCACCTTAAAGATGACCAAAAATGAGGAAGGAGGCATTACCAGACAGTTCTTCCACGCTTTCCGACAGAACTTCAAACTCGCGACAAAAGTGTGGGCAATCATGCTTTTTGTCGGCATTGTCCTCGGCGTTGACGGTTTCGTCCTGTATCATATGCGTTTCGAGAACGCGTTCTGGACGATTGTGACAGCCATCTTTCTCGTTGCGGTTGTCGCTTTCCTGATCATCGCCATGTACATATTCCCGCTGATGGCGCGTTTTGACAACACTGTGCGCCGCATGTTCCTGAACTCCGCCATACTCGGCATGCGCTTTCTCTACTGCACTGCCCTGATGGCTGTGATCTACTTCGTGATGGCCTTTATCGTCATCAACATCTTCACACCGGCGATTGTGTTCGGAGAAGGATTCTGCGCGTTCCTCTGCTCTTATCTGCTCTCAAGGATTCTGGAGATGCTTGAGCCGAAGGGCGAAAAAGAAGATGAGGAAGAGGAAGAAGAAATCATATCAGAAGAAAATCCGGATATGGAACATATCGATATCCAGTAAAGAACGCCGCAGGAGCAGGCATATCCCGGTGGAAACTCCTGCGCATCCTCGCGAGCGAGTCTTGAAGAAAGGAGTACGATTCAATGAAAATCTATCTGAATGATCCTTTTAAAAGGAACCCGGAATCGCACCGCAGCCTTGAATCCCTGACGGAGCGGGAAAAATGGGACAGCCTGAGCACTTCGAAGCGGATCCAGTATATCTTCGACTATTATAAGCTTCCGATCGTGATCACCCTCATCATCCTGTATATCATCGGTTATATGGTCTACCGCCACGTGACCCACAAAGATATCGTCCTGTATGCCGCGCTCGCGAATGTCAACGCGGGAGAGACGCTTGAGGAACAGCTGACAGACGGTTTTCTGGCTGACCAGCAGATCGACACTGCCAAAAATGACATGACGCTCTACTCCGGCTGGTATCTGACCGATGATTCCTCAAGCGAGTACCACCAGTACACATACGCGACGCATCTGAAGATCCTCGCTTCCATCGACAACGAAGAACTCGACGTCATTCTCATGAATAAGGAAGCGTTCGACGCATTCGCGCAGAACGGATACCTGTACAACATGGAAGACCTGCTTCAGGAAACAGATCCTTCCCTGTATGAAAAACTGCAGCCGTATCTCGTGACAAATATGGAAATTCTCGAGGACAACGCAAAAGATATGATCTATGATTCGACGCTTGAATACGTCTCCGAGACGACCGAATACCCGATGGGAATCGATCTGGCGGAAGCCGGCATGATAAAGGAAGCCGGATTTGAAGACACTGTGTACTTTGGAATTATCGGAAACTCGCCGCGCACGGAAACCGCGGTTGAATATCTGAATTATCTTTTTTCATAGTTCGAGCAGGAGGCGGCTTTTCCTCCTGCTCGCCGCGCGGCCCGCATGCTGCGCCAGCAGCTGATCTCCATGTGCGAGCCTGATCGAGCAGGAGGCGGCGGTTTTTCCCTCCTGCTCGCCGCGCGGCCCGCATGCTGCGCCAGCAGCTGATCTCCATGTGCGGGCCTGCGCATAGATTGAAGCGCCCGGATTTCCCGGGCGCCGTTCTTTTTTCTCTTTCTTTTATATTACTCTGACAAATCCCATCTTGTCACATTCATCCTGACTTTTCCGACTGCATAGAAGGAAATTCCTTCCGCCGACTGGTCGGTATAAGTGGTGGCTGTCATGACTTTCTCCCCGTCATTGACAAACACTTCCACGCTGAAACGGTCGAGGATCAGCCGCAGCTTGATCTTACCTTTCTCTGAAGGCACCGTACAGCGGCGCTGATGAATGATCGCGCGGCGGGAACCGGAGAACTTGCGGTCCACCTTCAGCACCGATTCGTGCGGACGATAGCTGATGGACGTCTGGTACTGATCGTCCTGCGCAAAACGCACCGCAAATTTCTGATACACGTGCTCTTCATCGCCCGGGAAAATTTCAAGCTCCATATCCACTCTTCTGCCCCGAACCCCGTCCAGAGAAATGATTCCCGTGAACTCCACATCCTCATAGCTCACTTTGTCATGGCGGAGCTCTTCAAGCTCACGGAGCGGCTTCTGATACAGACGGCCATTCTTAATGGAGATTTCCCGCGGAAGGCTCATCTGGCCAAACCAGCCGTCCTCCTTCATCTGCCGGTGCATGTTGCATGTATCCCAGTTCTGCATCCAGCCGATCATGACACGTCTGCCGTCCGGAGTAAGAATCGTCTGCGGCGCGTAAAAATCAATGCCGTAATCGATTGCCTGATTCTTCTCCTCGGTAAACGTCTCCGTCTCCTCGTCGTATGTACCGATCAGGCAGAGCGTACCGTTGCCGTTGTGATATTCAAACCCCTGCGGAAGCATGTCCTGCGGGCTCGTGAACAGCACCTGTTTCCCGTCAAGCGGGAAGAAGTCAGGGCATTCCCACATTTTGCCGAAACGGTTCCTGTTCGCGGCCAGAACCTTTTCAAACTTCCAGTGAAAACAGTCCTCGCTGCTGTACAGAAGAATCTGACCGCTTCCGTCCGCCGGGCGGCTGCCAACCACACAGCGGTAAGTGCCGTCCTCTTTTCTCCACAGCTTCGGATCGCGGAAATCATACTTGCTGCTGCCCTCCGGCAGATCTTTGTCGTCAAGCACAGGGTTGCCCTCATATTTCTCGTAGTCCAGACCGTCGCCGACCGCAATACACTGCGTCTGGATTTCGCGGGTGCCCCCCTCCGGCTGCAGCATATTCAAAACGCCGGTATACATCAGAAGCTGTCTGCCATCCGGAAGTTCAATCGCATTTCCGCTGAAACAGCCGTCCCTGTCGTACTGGGAATCCGGAGCCAGCGCAGCCGGAAGATATTCCCAGTGCAGCAGGTCCTTACTTACCGCATGGCCCCAGTGCATCGGCCCCCAGTATGTCGCATACGGGTAATACTGGTAAAACATATGATACTGTCCTTTATAATACGAAAACCCGTTCGGGTCGTTCAGCCATCCGACACGAGTAGACAGGTGGAACGCCGGTCTCTGTTCTGCCTTGATCATCTTTTCAGTCGCTTCTTCGTATTTTCTGGCCTCACGCAAAGTCTGACTGCTCATATCTTACCTCCTGTATTATTAATTTTTTGTAAAACATTGCTATGCAAACTTTCTTACTAACATATCATTTTTTTGTGCATTGGTCAATCTGTTTTTATGATTTTCGCCATCAATTTTTACATTTGTAAATACAGAACAGGAAATAATCTGCTTTTCCCTTTTTTCAAAAATTTCTTCTTTCTATTTTCCACCCCTGATGCTACAATAAAACTGTTTTTGACTGCGGGAAAGCAGCCGCGGCAGTCATAAAACACTGGCAACAGAAAATTTCAACCGAAAGGAGCAGATTCTATGCCGTTTTCCGTTTTTCTGGAAATGACCGTCACCGCTGCGGTCACGGTCTGGTCCCCCGGACCGAACAATATCCTGCTGCTCTCCACAGCCAGCAAATACGGCTTCAGAAAAAACCTGAAACTGCTGCTGGGAATCTGGACCGGTTCCCTGACACTCATGTGTCTTTCCGGCATCTTCTGCAGCACCTTAAGCCGCGTCATTCCGGGCATTCAGCCCGTCATGAAATATGTCGGGGCCGCCTACATACTTTTTCTTGCCTGGCAGACGCTGAACCGTCAGCCGCCGGGCGACAGTTCCAGCGAGAAAGAACCTTCCTATTTTATGGGATTGTTCCTGCAGCTTCTGAACGTGAAGATCATCATCTACGGGCTGACCATGTTCTCGTCCTTCATTCTCCCGAATGAAAGCCGGATTCCCGTGCTCTTCTTCTTCGCGATTTATCTGATGATCCTCGGCGCCATCGGGAACCTGATCTGGGCTTTCGCGGGAACCATTCTCAAACGGTTCTACAGCAGCCACTACAGGCTTATGAACGTCATCATGGCGCTGCTGCTCGTGTGGTGTTCGCTGCGCATCATCGGAATTTTGTGAATCGAGCAGGAGGCGTTTTTTTCTCCTGCTCGCCGCGCGGCCCGCATGCTGCGCCAGCAGCTGATTTCCATATGCGGGCCTGCGCATAAAAAGGGGACTATCGGGGAATATATCAACTGGATATTTCCCGACAGCCCTCTTATTTTTTTCTGGCTTTATTTCTTCATGCCAGTAAGTCTGGCAGAAAAACTATTTCTGGAAGTTTGCGACGAATGCTGTCGCATCCTCCTCGCTCATGCCTTTCTGAGCCACCAGCTGATCGATGTACCAGTCAGCCGCGCCTGCGGATGCCTCTTTGAAGGAATCAGAATCAATCTGATCAAGCGTCGTCACTTCCATATCGCCGGACTCTGTCCACTGAGCCACCAGCGCGTCAACATTCTCACGGTTGATTGTCTTCTGATACTCTACTGCCTTTGCCGCGTTCGCGTCGATGACAGCCTTCTGCTCGTCTGTAAACTGGTTGTACGCATTTCCGTTGATGCAGAAGAACAGGCAGTCATAGTACGCATTCCACAGGGAAATGTAATCCTGCACATCCTGCACGGATGCGGAATCAATCGCGGTCTCCGGATTCTCCTCGCCGTCCACGGTGCCCTGCTGAAGCGCTGTGTAAGTCTCAGACCAGTTCATAACGGTAGCGTCGCAGCCCCACTCTTTGTAAACCTCAGCGCACAGATCGTTGGAGCATATACGCATCTTGATATCGGAAAGATCTGACACGCTTGTGATCGGTTTCTTTGAGTTGGTAATCTGACGGAAGCCGTTCTCAGCGATTCCTTCGCATACCAGACCATACTCAGAGAGCACATCCTTCAAAGCCTGTCCGCCTTCTCCGCTCATGACCGCGTCGACATCGTCATACGTCTCAAAAATGTACGGAAGGGACACAACGTTAAAACGCGGGTCAAAGTTCGCGTAGATCAGGTTGGAGTGAAGGGAAACCTGAAGCGTATTTCCGTCCATCAGAGCCTGGATGCCTGCAACCTGGTCGCCGTTGGTCAGCTGCTCGCCCGCATACACGTTTACCTGCACCTTGCCGCCGGTAGATTCCTGCATCAGCGCGTTGAAGTAATAGCCCGCCTGTGCCCATGTGGAGGTGTCTCCTGTGGAGCAGTCAAAGTTCCAGCTCACCTCCGGCCACTCGTCAGAACCTGTGTACTCCGCGGCCTCATCTGCCGCCACAAAACGGTCGGACGCCTCGTAGTCCGGATAATCCAGTTCTTCCGCCTGCACGCCTATAGCCATGGAAGAAACTGCCATAGCGCCGGCAAGCAGCAATGCCATTCTTTTTTTCATAATACTTTCCTCCTGTAGTTTGTTTTTTGTCCGCGGCAGCGCTTATCCAGTGCAGACATCTGCCGCAGTTTTATGTCCTCGGCGCTGAAAAAAATCTTCTGCAGATGATTCCCATGCGCCGATAAACAACTGTTTTAATCATTCTTTAATGAAGAAACAGCAGGCTCACCTGCGGGATATACGTAACGATCAGAAGCACGACAAGACACGCCACGATCATCGGCACAACCGCACGGGCAATCATCGGCAGGGTAACTTTAAAGTAGACATCCTTCCCTGCCTTTGCAGAAGCAAGTGCGTCTTTCACCTTCAGTCCAATCGCTACAAAAAGGTTGACTCCGACCGGAGGCGTTACCTGTCCAATCGCCAGATTGACCGTCGCCACGATACCGAACGCGATTGTATTATAGCCAAGCGCCGTCGCCACCGGAAGCATGATCGGGATGAAAATATACATCGCTGAGTTCGCGTCGATAAAGCATCCCGCGATCAGGAAGATAATGTTCACAATCACCAGGAACATGAACTGATTTCCTGAAACGCTTGAGAGCAGCGCCTGCGCCGCCTGTGAAATCCCAAACAGCGTACAGCAGTAGGAAAACAGAGAGGCCGTCGCGATAATCAGCATAATCCCGCCGCTTGTCTTGCAGGAATCAATAAAAATATCAAACAGATCCTTCAGTGTGACTTCTTTGTAAATAAAGATGCCGACGATAAGACCATAGACCACCGATACCGCCGCCGCCTCAGTCGGCGTAAAGATTCCGCCGTAGATACCGCCAAGAATGATGACCGGCATCAGAAGTCCCCAGAAAGCGTCCCCGAAGCTCTTCATCCGCTCTTTCCAGCTGCGCTTCTCATGCGCCGGACGGATATCCTTCTTTCTCGCCTCGATCATGACAACCACCGCGAGCGCGACGCCCATCATAACACCGGGCACGATACCTGCCATGAACATCTCTCCCACGTTGCAGTTCGCGATGGAAGCATAAACTACAAACGCGATGGACGGCGGTATGACAATCGCGATGGAACTGGACGTCGCCATCAGCGCCTCAGAAAACGCGGGCGTAAATCCGGACTCGATCATGGCCGGTATCAGGACAGCGCCAAGAGCCGCCACCGTAGCCGGACCAGAACCGGAAATCGCCCCGAAGAAACATGCCACGATGACGCACACAATCGCCATGCCACCACGGCGGTGTCCCACGCAGTCGTCGATAAATTTCACCAGCCGCTTGGAGATTCCCGCCTTCGCCATGATATTTCCGGAAAGCACGAAAAACGGAATGGCAAGAAGCAGAAACTTGGAAATACCTGTGTAGGTATTTGTCGCAATGATGCTCAGATCCAGCATGCTGAATTTCTGTACAAAGTTTGTTGCGTACAGAATCGTCAGCACAGAGCTCATTCCCAGACAGATCGCGATCGGAAGTCCGAGAATCAGCATGATAAAGAAGGAAATAAAAAGTATTGCGGTAAGCATTATTCTTCCTCCTCCTTCCCGGACAGATCCTGACTGCAGAAGTCAATACAGTTCTCAATAAAATGAAGGGCCAGCGAAATTCCTCCGATCACCACAAAACTCCAAAACACGGTTTTGGGAATATGCAGGATCGGACTCAGCATGCTTTCCACCCGCATCCTTCCCCAGCCTTCATACGTAAGAACCAGAGAATAAATCACACAGATCACCGTGGAAATAACATTGAGAACCTTCTTTCCCTTCGGCCCCACATTGTCCGGAAGCAGCGCCAGATTGACCAGCTCGCCGCTGCGCGCCGCCACTCCCGCAGCGAGAAGCGAAAGCAGCACGAACACCGCGATCACAATCTCCTCGGTAAATCCCCAGGAATGATTAAATACCTTGCGCGCCACCACATTTCCGAACGTCAGGGCAGTTACAAGAACCAGGGCCAGCGCAAGCACGATCTCTTCCAGTCTCGTCACAATGGCCATGATCTTCTTATAAACTTTCATACTACGTCCCCTTTCCATTGCCGGCTTCTGGCAGAATAAAGAAAGAATTCCGCGCGGCCCAAGTGCTGCATCAGCAGCTATTTTCCTTACACGGGCCTGCGCATACAGAAAACCTGCCACTGGCAGCTTTTCTGTATACTAAGGTATAAAAACGAACCGTCTGTCCCTCCCGTCAGAGAGGAACAAACGGTTCCTGCATACCGCTTTGTCTGCTCTTCCCATCCTTTAGTATCTCTGCCGATTCGCACGGCTTTTGTCAGCGTAAAGTATTATACGACGCTTACTGCATCACAGTCAAGTGCTAATTTACTGTGAAAGTCCGTCTCTATGCAGAGCCAGGCGGCAAGCTTGCTTGCCAGACCGGCTCTGTATAAGAGACACAAGCAGGTATGAGCAAAACAGCGATGCGAACGAACGTGAGCATCGTGATTTGCGAATACATGCAGGACTGTGAGAGTGCGAAAGCACGGAACAGTCCGTGGACTTTCATCCATGGTAGTGCCCTGCCTCGCAGGGCATGAAAGTTTACTGTATAAGTCCAGTCTCATAGCAGAGGTGCTGTGCGCCAGTGGCGCACGTTCAGCACCGACCGAAGCGGAGCGTAGACCTGACGGGCTGCTTGCAGACCAGGCAGACTCTGCTTTTGAGACGACAACAGGCAAAAGGAAGCACCCGCAGGCTTTCTCCCTCTTATAGACCGAGGATCTCTTCCGTCAGTGTCACCGCGTCTTTGATGCAATCCGGACAGGAGTGCAGCATCTTCCCTGTCTCCACGCCCTTGATCTCCCGGCAGATGATGGAGCCGGCTTTCTCCTGAAATTTATCTGTCAGCTCTCTGGACAGTTTGCAGGAAGCCGCCTTGGAATCAGGCGCCTCCAGATTCGCGGTGCTGTTCTTCAGACCGATCACCATGGCCGCGCCGGACAGAGCGCCGCACACTCCCTTCATACCGCCAAGTCCGCTTCCAAGGGCCTCAGCCGCCTTGAATACCGTCACATAATCCACATCCATGTCCTTTGCAAACGCGCATGCCGTACACTGGCAGCAATTGTATCCCTTGCTGCGCAGCTCAAGCGCCAGTTCCTGTCTCGTCATCGTTCATTTCCTCTCTTTCGTTCTTTTATTTCAGATATCCGCATCCCCGAATCCTGATTTTCAGTTACCCGGGGCAGAAAATCTGCTTTATCCCGCCATCATCCCGCAGATATCGCTGATTTTTTCAGTATAACACCGTTTATACCGTGGGTCAACAAATCTTATACAACACACATAAGTCCATACATTATTACACATATAAACAAACTGATTATGCTTGCTTTATTTGTTTTATAGTTTGTATCTGCAGGATTCCATTTTTGTATTTTGGTGTTTTCAAATAAAAGTCCTATTGTTGCACTCATTATACCCAAAAGCAACAGTCCACATATTTTCATTGCGGGCAAAGTATTATTTCCAATTCCTTTTACTTCAAATACCATACCTGTTATTCCCATTCCCACACACAATATCAAGGTATATATTACGGTTACTGGAATACTGCGTTTTGCACGTTTCTTATCGTCCTCTCTACGATATATTTTATTTATCATTTTATAATTGCTCATCTCTATGTCTGTGACAAAATTCAATATATAGACAACAATCAGAATGCCATTGAACCATTTCATTTCCAAATTTGTACCATTTATCACACAAAGCAGAAAAACATATACGGTAGACAAGATTTCAATATGTAAATCAATCTGTATCAGCAGTTTCTTCACTTCGCAAATATTATACTCTATCTTATCATCAAAACCTGCAATGCCACTAAAAGAATTATTTTTTATCGCATGGGAAAAATAAATATGCAAAAACAGTTGTATCGGAACACATAAAATAAACATACAAATGAGTGTTCCAATACTAAAAATATCCGTTAATGCACTGATGATTATATATCCCAATATACACAAAGCAGATATTCCAATAAAAACATACGGCATTTTTCCTATTGATACTTCCTCCTGGATTGATGATTTTTCCCTTTCCCCATTGCCTAACAATGTATCAACTTCGACCTCAAATAATTGTGCTAACCTGATCAGATTGTCAGAAGTCGGTCTGGAAGTATCAGCTTCCCATTTGGTTACAGCCTGACGGCTGATATTCAAATATTCAGCAACTTTTTCCTGTGACAGTCCTTTCTTTTTACGATAGTACATAATGTTTTCAGCTAGTTGATTTTTGTTCATATATTACAAACCTCCGTTTGATTTTGATGGCAGTAATATACCGTTTTATCCAGTCGCACTCTACCAACTATACGGAAATTACAGGCAACTATACGGCAACTATTAGTTGCAGCTTCCGTTATTTCTGCTATTCGTCGAATTTTTCGTTTTATCGGACTTCTTTACAGCACGTTTCCAGCATACCGGCGCGGATACAAAGCCGATGTGTTCTCTCGCTACAGTTCACACCCTCACTGAGCTCGAGGTGATTTCCGGGCAAATTGCCCGGAAATCCCGAGGTCTGAGGCGCGAAATGCTGCGAAAGCAGCATTTCTGTGCATCGCGGAGCGTTGTTACGTTCACGACCTGCAAGGGAGTGAACAGTAACGTTCTCTCGCTTCTGGTCAGCAGTTTCAACCCGTTCCTCAATCACTTTTCTTTGTGCTGGGCAGCGGTCAGCTTTTTTTCTGCAGCGTACTGGTTATGTTCCAGCTTTTTCAATTTTTCATTATCCAGCGGTATGGTTCCTTTCAAAAGTTCCTAAAAGTTTTCCAACGATTTTTTGGATCATACGCTGCCACCTTTTTTATCACACGAAACAGTTCTCCTTGAATCGTCACACCTCCGTATTTTTCATATTTTGCTCAGGATCAGGTTCAGCCATTTTTCTTCCGCCCTCCCCGGACGCGCATCCGAAGTAACCCACTGTTCTTCCAGTCTCAGCCCCTTTACCTGTCGGATCAGTTCCGCAAAGGAATCCTCCGTCAGATCCGTAAAATAACGTCCGTTCCGCTCCCCTTCAAATGTTCCGTATTTAAAAGATGCATAAATGACACCTCCCGGCTTCAGGGCGGTCTTCATCTTTTTCATGACATCCGCCAGCCCATCGAAAGGCAGGTGCAGGATGGAGGAACAGGCCCATATCCCGTCATACCGGTCTTTTACATCCAGCTCTTCAAAAAGCATCTGCCGCACGGGAATTCCGGTATAGCGGCCCGCACGGCGGCACATCTCCTTCGACCCGTCAATGGCTTCAACCCAATGACCATGCTCCAGAAAATACTTCGTGTCCCGCCCGGATCCGCAGCCAAAATCCAGAATCAGAGAACCCGAAGGCAGATAAGATAAAAATTTATCCTGCATATCATGAAAATCAATCGACACGGTACTTTCTGCAAAGCTGTCCGCGTTTTTGTCATAGTAATCAATGCTGTTCATAAAGCTTCTCCTCTTCCTGCTCACAGTCTGCACGCAAATCCTGATATGGGAACCGGATCCTGCAGCATTTAATCAGGAAAGCCGGCGCTGTTTTTCGGAATGTCCCATAATCTCCTTCACCGTTTCAGAATGCCTCACGGATTCGTACAGATTTGAATTTCCCGCTTTAATCAGCTTCAGAAGCACATGAAGCACTATCTTTTTCCTCCCGCGGTCTTCCGGAGAATGTATAAGATTCCGGAAGCCGTTCTGGACGAGTTTTTCCGGCAGTTCCGTTGTTCTGACCGCACCGGTTCCCTCAAGAATTCCAAAAAGCGCATCCACAAATTCCCGGCGTTCCTCGAGCGACATACCGGCAATCCATTCCTTTATTGCCTGATCGGCAATCAGACTCGATTCATTCCTCTTATCCGCATAGACAAATCTGTTTCCCAGAACCTGCCAGAACAGGGCGTCGTGCTGCAAAAGCCCCATACTCCGGCTTTCCACAATGCGATAGTCATCCTCATGTTCCAGAAGCATGCCGACAACGGAAGATTCCGGAACAATCGTGACGATACGGTCCTTAAGCAGATTGTAGCTCTCCAGTTTCCGCATGTCGAAGCAAAAACCCGGGCCGTCAAAATTATAGACTGAACAGATCTCCGTCCGTCTGTTATCCGAAGCAAACAGCGCGGCATACACCGCCAGGTTTCCCCCCTTGGAATGGCCGCAGATCAGCGCTCTGCGCCCGTCCGCCGTATCTTCCAGATACTGCAGGCCGGTCTTCTGGGCCGGAACCGTATCGGAAATCGCAAGATAACAGTCCTCCTTCCATCCCGTGATCGAATCATCCGTCCCCCGGTACGCAATCACCCGAAGCTCTCCTTCTCCATCCTCCAGGATAAAAGAAACCGCGGCAAACTGAATATCCTGTATCTCCGCCCGGAACGCATCAAAACCCGCGAGCTGATTTTCCTGTACCATATCTTTCGGGATTCCCCTGTTCTGATTCTCCCATCCTGCATCCGCCGGAAGTTCCCCACTCTGCTTCCGCAAAAAATCACAGATTTTCACAGACGCAAAGCGTTCCGTACGGCTGGCGCAATACAGAAGCCACGTCGCGGTCATAACCGGATCAATCGTCGTCTCCGGCCTGATTTTCTGAAAAGATCCTCGCGTTTTCTCATGGAGAGAAGCCAGCTCCGAAAGAGTTATCCCTTCAAAGCTCCCCTCCTCAAGATCCTCAAAATGATAATAAACCAGCCACGCGAAGATCAGCGCGTCGACCTCATTCGGCTTCGATGCGGCAAAAGACAGATCTCCGCGCCAGTCCAGATAATCCAGTATATTCATAAGTTTTTCCTTCCCCCTCATTCTTCTGGCTGATTTCATCATACTATACAGGAACAGCCATTGTAAAGCCAAAAGGCCGGCCTATCTTTTTGGAATTTACGCAAACTACACAAACTTTCCTTTGACAAGAGACTCCGCATATATTAATATTATTCTGATACTAAAATAAGAAAGGAGATATTGCATGAAAAAATTTCTTGCTGTTCTGACTCTGTCAACGATGTTAACCGCCCTCTGGCTGCCCGCCGCGTCTGCCGAAGAAGCAGCGACGGAATCAGGCGCAGAGACGGTCACCATCCTCTACACCAACGATGTCCATACCTACATCGACAAGGATCTGGACTACACGCTGGCCGCCCGCTACCGCGATACGTTTGACAACGTACTTCTGGTAGACGCCGGAGACCACATCCAGGGCACCGCCTACGGTTCCATGGACAAGGGCGCGACGATCGTTAATCTGATGAACGCCTGCAAGTATGACGCTGCTACTCTGGGCAACCACGAGTTCGACTACGGAATGGAAGGCGCCCTTGCCACCATCGAGAACGCGGAATTTCCTTACCTTTCCTGCAACTTCTACCATGAGGAAGGCGGAGTAAAGGGAGAAAACGTGCTCGACAGCTACAAGGTATTTGAGATCGGCGGACAGAAGATCGCCCTCATCGGCATCACCACGCCGGAGTCTTTCACAAAATCGACGCCCGCTTATTTCCAGGATGAGGAAGGAAATTATATCTACGGCATCGCCGGCGGAGAAGACGGAAGCGATCTGTACAACACCGTACAGGCGACGATCGACGAGGCCTCCCAGGAAGCGGACATCCTCATCGGCCTCGGCCATCTCGGCGTAGACCCGGCTTCCAAACCGTGGACTTCCGAGGAAGTCATCGCCAACACCACCGGACTGGACGCTTTCATCGACGGCCACTCCCACACGACACTTCCGATGGAAGCCGTGGAGGACAAGGAAGGCAACACCGTCATCCTGACGCAGACCGGTTCTTACTTTGACGCGCTCGGCCAGATGACCATCTCCCCGGAGGGCGAGATTACCACGGAACTTCTGGGAGCGGACAATGTAAAGGCGAGACTCTATGACAATTACATGGAGACAATCGCAGCCGGCGGAACTGTCGAGGATGCGGTCGCAGACAATGTCGCGGATGTGGAGACCACATGGATTACCGACGTGAATGACGAGCTTGGCCAGGTCATCGGCACCACGGAAGATGTACTCGACAACTTCGACGCAGACGGCAACCGTCTTGTCCGCAGCCAGGAAACGAACTCCGGCGATTTCGCGGCAGACGCGCTGTACTATCTGTTTGATCAGACCAACGCTGTGGACGGCCACGCCGTGGATATGGCCATCATGAACGGCGGCGGTATCCGCAATGAGGCGCTCACTGGAGAGATCTCCTATCTCACCTGCAAGAATATGCACACCTTCGGCAATGTCGCCTGCCTGATCGAGGTGACCGGACAGCAGTTCCTCGATGCTCTTGAGTTTGGCTCTCGCGGCGTGGGCACCGGCGAGGAGATCGGCGGTTTCCTTCATGTTTCCGGCGCGAAGTACACCATCGATACGAGCATCGACTCCACTGTCACCATGGACGACAAAGGCGTATTCACCGGCGTCGCAGGCGACTACCGCGTAAAAGATGTCCAGATTTATGATCGCGAGACCGGCGACTACAAGCCGCTCGACGTGAACGCCACCTACAATCTGGCAGGCTACAACTACACGCTGCGCGACCTTGGAGACGGCTTCTCCATGTTCAACGGCGCGACCAACGTCATCGATTACGTCATGGAAGACTACATGGTTCTCGCAAACTATGTTCAGTCCTTTGAGGACAGCGACGGCGACGGCCTTCCGAATGTCACGGGATATTCCGAGCTGAACGGCAGCGGACGTATTACGATCCAGTAAAATGCCGTTATATGATGCCAGACTGCTGAACATCTGTTACGGTTCACATCTCCACTGAGCTCGAAGTGATTTCCGGGCAGATTTTCTGAAAATCCCGAGGTCTGAGGCGCGAAATGCCACGAAAGTGGCATTTCTGTGCATCGTAGAGCGTGTTGCACCTTTGACAGATATTTGACAGATAATAAAAGAGAGTGCTGCTCAACTGTAATTTTCAGGCAGCACTCTCTTTTTACGTTCTTTTTTTCGTGTCAGTCCCCCCATACTCTGATCTCTGCACAGAAACAGAACTTTCACAGTTACAGTCCGGTTATCTCCATCCGGTTCAGTATGCCCTGAACATCGACTCCCGGATGCGTAAAATAGATCTGGCAGATCTGCTCTGTTAAATCCCTGCGGATTTTCCTGGTTTTCACAATGCTGTCAACCGATTTTCCTTTCTTCAGATCCCCGACCACAAGCACAACAATCCTCTGCAGTTCTCCTGAGCCGAACTCCGGAGGAATACCATCTGATTTTACAGCCAATTCTCCCTGAGACGGGCTGCCTGATTTTGCAGTCTTCGCTCCATTCGTCGGCAGATCAATTTTCTTTATCTCCAGTTTCCCTGTCTCTGTTTCAAATTCCAGAACAGCCATCGTCAGCGGTTTTCCGAAACGCCGGGGGCCGCAGCTCCCGGGATTCAGCCAGATCTTTCCGTCTGCCTCCTTCTCCTCATATTTATGAGAATGTCCATAGATGACGAGATCCGCTTCCCCGGCTTTTGCAGACATCTGTTTTTTATCGTGGATCATATAAATTTTTCTGCCGTATAGTTCAAAAAACACTTCCCGGGGGAGTTTCTCCGCCCAATGGTCTCTGTCGCAGTTTCCTCTGACCGCGATCACTCTGGCGGTTTTTTTCAGCTCATCCAGAGTCTTCTGACTGGCAATGTCCCCACCATGCAGAATCAGTTCCGCCGTCCGGAGAATTTCAAACACTTCTGGACGCAGTATTCCGTGTGTATCCGATATCACAGCTGTCTTGTGCAGTGACATAAGCTCTCCTTGTCTGTATCGAATCCCTTTTCCCTGGACAATATCAGCAGATTCTCGGCAACAGCTCTCCTCCCGGCTGCGGAAGCAGCGTCTGAGCCCCGATTTCCGTTGTCATGACAACTTTGCCCGGATTTTCTTCCGTTATTTTCCCGATCACCGCCGCATTTGCGGAATATTTTCCTTTATGAAGAGCTTCCAGGAGAAGCTCCGCCTTATCTGCCGGAGCGATCACCACCAGCGTTCCCTCATTGGCCAGATACAGCGGATCCAGTCCGAGCATACCGCAGACGCCTCTGACCGCACCATCCACCGGAACTGACTGGGAATCCAGCGAAACTCCGACGCCACTCTCCGCCGCGATCTCATAGAGAACAGTCCCCACGCCGCCCCTCGTCGCGTCGCGGATAACATGAATATCTTTTGTGACATTCAGCATCGATTCCACCGTTCCCCATAGCGGCGCGCAGTCGCTTTTGATATCCGCCTCGATGCCGAGGTCTTCCCTGGCAAGCAGAATCGTGCAGCCATGCCTTCCGATATCCCCGGTCACGATCACCACATCCCCCGGCTTCGCGAAGGCGCCGGAGGTATGTACATCCTCCTCAATCCTCCCAATGCCCGCGGTAGTGATAAAAACATGATCCACCTGGCCCTTTCCGGCCACCTTTGTATCCCCGGCCACAATCCTTACGCCGGCCTCGTTTGCCGTCTTCTCCATGGATGCCGCGATCATCTCCAGCTTGTCCATGGGAAAACCCTCCTCTATAATGAAAGAACAGGTCATATACATCGGCTTCGCGCCCATACAGGCCAGATCATTCACCGTCCCGCAGATGCTGAGCTTTCCGATATTTCCGCCGTTAAACTCATAGGGCGACACAATAAAGCCGTCCGTCGTCATCGCAATCCGGCCTTTTTCCACCGACAATACCGCGGCGTCGTCCGCCGTAAATTCCGGGTTGGCAAAATGCGCCTGAAAGACCTCGTGAATCAGTTCTGCAGTCTGCCTGCCGCCTGCTCCATGCGCCAGCGTTACTTTTTTCTCTGCCATAATTCTTTTCATCCTCTTTCTATACTGTAATCTTCAGATTCCTCCATACTGGTAGTAAGCGGAGCAGGTTCCCTCGTTGGATACCATGCAGGCCCCAATCGGATGCTGCGGCGTGCAGCCCTTCCCAAATACCTTGCAGTCGGGAGGCAGACACTTTCCCTGAAGCACCTCGCCGCACCGGCAGGCCGGATTGGGTCTTCCTTCAATATGAGGAAGGGCAAATTTTATCCGGGCATCGTAATCCCGGTAAGCCTCTTTCAGACGCTGCCCTGACATCGGGATCACGCCAAGTCCGCGCCACTCAGTATCGCACTCTTCCATGACTTCTTCTATAATTCTGCGTCCTGCCGGACTTCCTTCCGGCCGCACGACTCTCGGATAGCAGTTGACAAAAAACGGTTTTCCCGTCTGTGACTTCTCGATAATCACTGCCAGCGCCGTCAGAATCTCCTTCGCGGTAAAACCGGCGATCACGCCGGAAATGCCGTCCTCCTCGGCCAGCCGCCGGCACTCCTCTTCCCCTGTTATGGCGTTCACATGTCCCGGATAAAGAAACGCATCGGCGCTTCCTTTCAGGGCCTGGTAAGCGTTGGGCATCGTCTTGTTGGCTGTCAGGATTGAGAAATTCGCAAGCTCCTCTTCCTTCGCTTTCTTAACCGCGAGACAGGCCGCAGGCGTCGTCGTCTCAAATCCCACCGCCAGGAAGACCACCTGTTCTTCCGGATGATTTCTGGCATAATCGACCGCATCCAGCGGCGTATAGACGATCTTCACCGTTCCTCCTTCCGCCCGCGCTCCAGCCAGACTCATCTTCGTTCCCGGAACCCGAATCAGATCCCCAAACGTACAGACCACCGCCTGCTTTTCCAGAGCCAGCATGACCGCCTCATCGATAAAAGACACCGGCGTCACGCATACCGGACATCCCGGTCCGGATATCAGCTCAATATTTTTCGGCAGAATTTTCCGAATCCCCAGCCTGAAAATTTCATGCGTATGCGTTCCGCACACTTCCATGATCCGCAGCTTCGGACCATCATACGATTCAATAATTTCTTTCGCCGTCATTTTCTTTTCTTCCATATATAATACTTCCTGTTTTCTGTTCTGCAGCGCAGAACCTTATTTTTTGTCTTAGGAAATTTCGTCTTATGACAGCATCTCCATCAGCTCGTCCGTCTCACTCTCGTCGTCCGACGTAATCTTCGCGATGGCGACGCCTGCGTGAACCATCACATAATCTCCCGGCTCCAGCTCGTCCAGAAGTTCCGCTGATACTTCCCTCTTCGCGCCGGAAGCGTCAATCACTGCCATCCCGTTCTTAATTCCTACCACTTTTGCCGCTAATCCTACACACATTTTTAAATCCTCCTTTTTTAAACTCGCGCAGCATATATCAAAAAACGCTGACTTTAGTCTGCAGATATTTTCTGCTCCCACATTTTTACAGGAAATGACAAAACGATCTTCGTTTTGCTTGTATCAGATGGCGGATTTCCCCATGAGCGCATACATGGCTGCAAGCGCCTGCCCGGGAGCAATTCCCCCGTCATTTGGCGGAAGCAGGCGATGCCGCAGCACCTGAAATCCTTCCCGCGTCAATCCCTCATCACAGAGCCGAAGCAGAAGCAGGTTCTGGAATACACCGCCGCTTAAAGCACAGACACGAAGTCCCGTTTCCTCTGCCGCTTTTCTGCATCCTTCCATGATCTGATCAGCCAGCAGCACATGGAACCAGAAGGCCAGCCGTTCCGTCGTTTCACCACTCAGCCGTTTCTCAACGAGCAGACGCACGATCTGGTCTGTCGGGAGAATCCACTGCGCACTGCCTGGATCGTCATTCTCTTTCTTATCCGACTCTGCCGGATTCATGCTCCCGCCAAACAAAACGCCTGATCGTGAATTTTCCTGGTTCTTTTTTTTCTCATGTTCGTTCGTTCTCCCGCCAGATGAACAATTCGGCCCTGTCGGGCATTCTGCTTCATACATATCATCCGGCCATATCTGTCTGACCTGCTCCCTGGCCTCCTGACATTCTCTGGAAAATTCCTCCTCTGAAAGTCCCGATGCATACTTTTCCGCTCTAAACTGAAGAACCGTGGCTGCCTCCCCCTCAAAAGTCGAAGCCTTTCGAATTCCAAGAATAGCGCTCACCGCGTCGAAAAGACGCCCGGCGCTGGTGGATGTCACACAATTAATGTGACGCGCGGCCATCTGCGCGTATACCTTCCTTGTCTTCTCATCGCAGAGCTCCAGCTTTCCGACAATCTCCGGCGCCCTGTCTTTATAGAGATCATTGATCATGGATACGGCGATTCTCCAGCCTTCCCGGGCGGACGCGTCGCCGCCGATCTGATGGAATGGCCGGATATTTCCCAGTCTTCTGAAATCTTCCGGCGAAGCCTCAAGAATCTCGCCTCCCCAGATCGTACCGTCCGTCCCATAGCCCGTTCCGTCAAACGAGACGCCGATCACCGGCTCCAGATAGTCGTTCTCCACCATACAGGAGAGAATATGCGCATAATGATGCTGCACCTCGATTACCGGAAGATCCAGTTCATGAGCAACGGCCGTCGTATTGTATTTCGGGTGCATATCGCAGGCCACAATCTCCGGCTCCGTCTCAAGAAGCTCCGCCATTCTGCGGACTGATTCGCGAAGCGCCTGCACCGTGCGGAGATCCTCCATGTCACCGACATAGGGCGACGGGTAAAACAGCTGGTTCTTTGCAATGCAGAATGTATTTTTCAGCTCGCCGCCGATCGCCAGCACCTGCCCTTTGAATTCCCTGCTCATCATAAAAGGCAGCGGGGCGTAGCCTCTGGAACGGCGGATCATATAAGGCTCCCCTTTATAAAAATCCATCACCGAATCGTCGGCTCTCAGGCGGATTTTCCGGTTATGGGATAAAATCAGATCGCAGAATGAAGCGATCTCTTTTTCGGCGTCCTCGTCCGTCCGGCAGATCGGAGCCCCGGATACATTTCCGCTGGTCATGACAAACATATCCGTCGTCATCTGAAGTCCGTCATTGTAGTCAAACAGCAGCATCTGCACCGGCGCATATGGAAGCATCACGCCCACCTTCGGATTATCCGGCGCTATGGAAGGTGCCAGACGGCTCCCTTCTTTCCTCGGAAGCAGAATGATCGGCTTCTGATGACCACACAGCACTTCTTCCTGTTCCGGGGTCACCTCACATTCTGCCTCGACCGCTTCCAGATTCCGCATCATCACCGCAAACGGCTTTGCCGGCCGGTTCTTCAGCCTCCGCAGTCTGGACACTGCCGCCTCGTTCGTCGCATCACAGCACAGATGGAAGCCGCCGATTCCCTTGACTGCCACAACTTTCCCATCCATAATCGCCTGCCGTGCGGCCGTGATTGCTGCCCTTCTGCGTTCCGGCCGTCCAAGCAGATATACCTCGGGTCCGCAGTCGTTGCAGCAGACCGGCTGAGCGTCGTAGCGTCTCGTCTCGGCATGCGTGTACTCCCACTCACATTCCGGACACATCGGAAATTCCCCCATGCTCGTGCGCACCCGGTCATAAGGCATCGCGTCGAGTATTGTCACCCGGGGGCCGCAGGCAGTACAGTTGATAAATGGGTGCATATACCGCCGGTTTTTCGGATCATAGAGCTCTTTGGCGCATTTTGGACAGGTCGCGATATCCGGGGACACAAAAATATCCCCTTCTTCCTTTTCGCTCTCGATAATCTCAAACCGGTCAAAACAGACGCTGTTCTCACAGTCTGTCACATCAATTTTCAAAACGGCGGAACGCTCCGGCGGATTTTCCCGCAGATCTTTCATGAACTGCTGCCGGTCATTCTCGCTGCCCTGCAGATAAATCTCCACATAGGAGCCTTTGTTGGCCACGCTGCCCGTTACCCCGGCCGCATCCGCGATGCGGCTCACGAAAGGCCGAAAACCCACGCCCTGCACAATGCCGTAAACTCTCACAATCTGTGTTTTTCTGTTATCCGTTTTCATATATGGTTCTCCATCTGCCTTTTCTTTCAATTCAGGACTCACCCGCGGACTTTGTACGTGGAATTCGGATCTGCACCGGCAGACTTCTTCGTCCGCAAATCTCTGCGCGTTTCCACAGACAACAGCCTGCCATTCCGGTCTCCACTCCGTTCCGGTCAGCGGAGATGCGCACGAATTTGAAGCGGAAAAATGCCGCCTAAGCGCCTCGCGGAGCATTTTTTGTGTCACAGAACAGAATTTCCTGTGGCACAAGAAGAAAGCTCCTCCGGCGTTTCCTCCAGTTCGCCGCTGACCGCAAAATGCGGTACGTGCATCCATCTGCCCTCATAATTTCGGAGCACTCTCTCCAGCATCCGGTCCCCGACAATCACATCGTACTGTCCTTCCGTCACCAGCCTGGCAAAATTTTCCTCTGTCGTCAGATGTACATCCTGTGGTTCCCGAAATTCCTCATCCAGAAGAAACCAGGTTCCTACGGTTATCTCCGCCCCGGAATTCTTTCGGAGCTCCGCACGTATCGCGTTGGCTGCCGCCTGCTGATGAATCACCAGTATCTTTTTCCCGTCGGCCGCATGGAGCTCTTTTTTCAATTCCTCGCCAAGAAACGGATATTCCATCCGGTAGGGCGTTCCAAAACGCTGCTCCAGATATCTGGCCGCCGGAAGACTCGAAGGCGACACGACAAGATTCAGAACCGTTTCACCGGCCTTTTTAATCGTTTCCAGACCGTCCCGCATCCCGTAGCAGTAAACCGGGCCGAACCCCTGCGCTCTTAATTCATCCCGAATTATCTGGTCCGCGTCGATGCGGCTCAGATTCAGAGGAGTCATGCCGATCACGCCGACGGCTCCTTTCCCATACGCTCCGGATTCAGACGTATCTTCGGACACCCATGTTCCTGTCTTGTCTGAATCAGTTCTCCTTTCAGCTCCGCTGACCGCAGAATTTTTTTCTCTTGCCGATTTTATTTCATCGTCCGTCGTGCCTGATCCAGTACCCGCGAATTTCCGGAAAAGTCCCAGCCACGTGTCTGCCTCCCCCTCGTCATAGAGTCTCGTTCCGGTACACTCGACTGTCAGCACAGGCAAATGGCACCGCTTCTCGGCCATACGGCTAAGCGCCTTGAAATCTGTGGCGATCACCGCCGGAACCGGCGTCCCGATCAGAGCCGTAAAATCGGCGTCCAGCTTTTTTGCCGCGTCCTGGATTTTCTCCACCATTCGGTCATCTCTTCCGAGAATCGCGTCCATATCACGCAGGCCCGCGCTGAAAATCGCACTTTTTCTCAGGAACCAGCGCGGCTCATCAAATCCGCAGATATTTCCGGTACATCCGCCGGCGTCGCAGATAATCGTCAGGCCCCCCATATCATAGAGAACCGAGGCCGCACCGGACTGATCCGGCGCAAACGGCGACAAATATTTCAACAAACCTTTCATACGCTGCCTCCCGTGATCTTTTCTCCCTGCGTTTCGCTCTCCAAAGCTGTCGGAACTGCTTTGTTCTTTTCATCCTTCCGGGCTGCAGAAATCATCTCGCCGCTTCCGTTTCCGCTCGCGGCTGAGATCCCTCCGCTTTTTTCTCTGTCGCAGGACACCGGAACCTTCTCACCTCTTCCATCTCCGCAGGTTGCTGAGATCTTCTCGCTTTTTTCTCCTTCGCGAGCCGCGAGAAGCGCCTCGAACAAATGTCCAAGCCCCGCATAACCGAAGGGCTGCTCCTCCTGATTCCAGGGTACATTCGGACATCCCGGATGGTAGAACGCCGCGTCCTGCCCGATCGTGACATCTGCCGCAGAGACACTGCAGTCATAATTCAGCATGGTGGGAGACAGATTGGAATAAATGCGCGTATCGGGACTTATTTCCGCAATTTTCCGTATATAGACAAACTGTTCTGGCGTGATGGTTCCATAAATCTCCGTCACCTGATGTCCGTACCGAAGCAGCGCCAGAGACAGCTCAAACGCGTTTCCGTTCAGCCATTCCCCCACGGCAAACCGGGTATTCGGATAGTTTTTTCCAAAATTATCGACCTTTTCCCTAGCACTCTGGTACCAGACCTGATCATCGATCTTCGTCCCCAGCGCGCCTCCCAGCAGTTCATACTGATGCTGAATCTTATCAATCTGATAAAGTCTCGTCAGTTCAATGGAAGGAATCCCCAAACGTTTGCGGATATCTTCCGCCGCCGGACGACATTCCGGATTCAGCACAATGTTGAAATTCGCCTCGGCCATGGACAGATATTCCTCAAAATCGCGGCATCTGGAAATCTCCCGGATATTTTTGACGCCAAGCTTCCTCAGAATCTCATAGAGCTCCATGTCTTCCATAAAAGGAGAAAACTCGCCGAGAAGATTGACCGCCGTCCGTTTTCTCGGCCTCTTTTCAAGAAGCTCATAGATGGTCTTGCGGACATGCACCATCGGGGGCATCCGCCCTTCTCTCGTCAAAGCGTACATATAACACGGCCGCACCGGCACGCCGGCCGCCTCCGACGCTTTCCGGCAGACACGCTCCATATCCGTCCCCAAAAGGGCATCCACACAGGTAATGCAGATCATCACTACCGTAGGCTTTTCCTTAAGAGAATCCACCACCTCCCGGACAGCCTGGCTGATTTTGTTCAAATGCCGTCCTGTCACAATATCTGTGTCATCCATCAGCAGGTAGAAAAAACGCTCTCTGTATCCCAAAGCGTTGAGCGCCGCCGTGTTCCTGCCGCAGCAGCCCGGAGCCACCAGCAGCATCACCGAACCCGGCACCGCAAGTCCGGCGCGCTTTACTCCAAACCCCTGCGCCCCCGGTGAGTTAAAAGCCAGGGTGGCCGGCGAACTGTAGATCAGATGCCGGGAAGACTGAAATTCCTCCGGAATCCGGTCCTTTCCGAGATCTGCCAGCTCGCCGGCGGTTATACAGTCAACTGTTTTGTTCATTGTTTTCCTCCAGATCATATCCTCTCCGGCATCACGGTTCGTACCTCCTCTGACTATGAACCGCAGCTCCCCTGCTGCCTTTGAGTTTTATTTTTGTTTTTCTTCTTCCTCCAGCAGCATTTTTGCCAGCTCCAGATACTTCTGACTCACCGGAAGATTCCTGTCTCCCTCGATCACAGTCTTTCCCTCGTCCTCATACCGGATAATGTCCGGACTTCTCGGAATATCCGCGATGATCTGCAGATGATTTTCCTCTGCAAAAGCGCTGACTTTCTCCCATTCGTTCTCCACATTCCGCCGGTTCAGAATAATTCCCCTGACAGAAGCGTATCCTCTGTCCTCAAAATTTCTGACCGCCGTGTTGATATTTTTCGCCGCGTACAGCGCCATCTTTTCCCCGGAGGTCACAATCAGCACCTGGCTGGCATAGCCTTCCCGAATCGGAGCGGCAAACCCTCCGCAGACCACATCTCCCAGCACATCGTAGAGCACCACATCCGGTTTGTATGTCTCAAAAAGCTCCAGATCCTCAAGCAGGCTGAATGTGGTGATGATCCCCCGCCCCGCACAGCCAAGTCCCGGCGTGGGGCCTCCGGTCTCGATACAGAGAACATCTCCGAATCCTCTGGCCGCAATCTGCTCAATCTTCTCCGGCTCCTCGTCATATTCTCTCAGATAATTCATCACCGGCTTCACCGGATGACCTCCCAGCAGATTGATTGTGGAATCCGCTTTCGGATCACAGCCGATCTGAATCACTTTCTTTCCAAGAACCGCAAAAGCCGCCGCCAGATTGCTGGTGGTAGTGGACTTGCCAATGCCGCCCTTTCCATATAAAGCAAGCTTTAACATATAATAAAACCTCCAGTTTTCTATTCCCACGCTCTCCACTTCATTTCGGCCGATTCCAAACGAGTGCTAAACGCGCGTTCCCCCGCAAGCTTCCGGTTGACAAGATTCGGATTCACCGGATCATAGATGCGGCCGGAAAACGCCTCATGGGGCAGCGGGCAGAACCGCTGATCTTTCCCGCACAGAACCCGGTACATCGGATCCCCGACAACGATCTCCGTCTCCGGAAGATGTTCCATCAGGTCGTCCTCCTCCGGCGTTCTCAGATCACACTCCCGAAGCAGGATATCTTCCGTATCCAGCGGACACAGCACGCGGGTCGGTATTCTGCAGTCCAGTTCAATGGCCGTCGCCAGGGAAGCGGAGAAAACACTCTCGCCGATGATAGATATTCGGGTTTTATCTGCATCTTTCCCGGTATGCCGTCCGTTTATCCGGTCTCCGGCCAAATGGTCTTCGCTGTTCTGGCTGTCCGTCCCCGGCGGAGCCTGATTTTTCCCGACAGGCCGGTAACTCACCAGATCCTTCCCGGAAGATGCCGCTTCCTTCAGCATTTTCGCCAGCATCGCCGGAAATTTCTCTCCAAAGGGTACGCCGACTACATAAGGGATCCCATATTGTTGTTTCAGATAACGGGCGGCTGCCAGTCCGCCGTATGACACCACCAGATTCACATGCGCGCGCCCGGCCCCGGCGATATCTTCCAGCGTACTCCCCATGGACAGACAGGCACCCAGGTCCATGCCGTTCTCCCGGATCCAGTCTTTTATGGAATCCACACTGCCATTCAGAGAAAAATCAAGCGGCGTCGCGCCGAGAATATTCACCGATAAGTTCTCCGTCCGGACCGCCGAACCGGTGCAGAACCGCCGGACAACGGCCTCAAGCGCCATGGACACTCCCTTCGTGTAATAATTCATGCCGTTAGCCGCAAATCCCATGCAGGGAATCCCGGTCTCCTGCTCCGTTATGGCGGCGATTGCCGGAAGATCTGTTCCGATCATATAGGGGATCGGCGCTCCCACGACGGCCACAAATTTCGGCTTCATCTCCAGGGCTGTCTCCGTCAGATCCCGGATCAGCTTCTCATCGTCGCCCATGATTGCTTCCATCTCGGAGATCGCCGATATGTAAATCATGCTGTCCATATCATACCAGCGCGGCTCATCGTGGGTGGTATAGGTTGAATTGCAGCCGGAGGCGTCATGCATGACAACCATTCCTCCCAGCTCATAGAGCGCGGAACAGATGCCGAACTCATCCGACGAGTACGTTGAAATTAATCCTGCTACCTGTCTCATATACAGCTCTCACATCCTAACCCTTTTCTCTGAATCACAGTTTTCCGGTCTTTCCTGTTCAGAAAAGCATCCCGCATCAGACCGGCAAGCTGAACGACGCCGTCATACCCGTACAGTCCGCCGCTCTCAACAAGATTGACAAAGTAATCCGTCCCAGTAAAATAAGCCGCCTTCTGTCCCAGCGCCAGCACTTTCTCTTCCCGCTCTCTTTCCTGAAAGCGCATCCAGGGACGAACGCAGGAGCTTATACGGATCTCCGGATAATTTTCCCGGATCCATTCAAAATCCGCCTTTTCCTCCGGCAGAAAAGCGTCCGCGTAAATCTCCGTCACATGGAAACCATAAGTCAGCAGAAGCTTCACAAGGCTTAAAATACGAAACGTCAGCGTATAGTCCACCGCAACCGGCGTGTCGCCGATCAGCTCCCTGACCGCCAGAAGAGCTTCTCTTTTCCGCTTTCTCAGCGGTTCCTCATCCAGTTCCGGAAGATGCAGCGTCTCGGCCAGTCTTTGGTAAGCATCTGAAAGCTCTTCATCGTCAAACGTGAACGGCATATAAAGATATGGCTGGTGAAGCCGCTTTTCCAGATCCTCCGCCGCGATCCGGGCAAGAGGCTCATAAAAAAGATTCATGCCGGCCTGGGCCATCGCCAGATACTCCTCGAACGTATGGCAGTCGTGAATACTCTGAAATGTATAGCCTCCGTTTTCCAGCATCCAGACCAGCTCGCTGCTTCTGCTGACCGGCAGATTACTCCCGATCAGATTGATTTTCCGGGAATCCTTCGGCCTGTCCTCCAGCATACTGTAAAGCTGCATCCGCATTTTCTGATCCGGCGTCAGGCCGCTCTTCCGAAGCGTCGGTATCATATAACAATCGGTAAAATGGATATCCGGAAACTTCTCTCTGAGCGCTGCAAACACCTGCTGCTGGTCGTAAGCCAGGAAAAAATGCTGGCAGCTGATAAACAAAAGCACCGCTTTCGGCCTGTAGGGAAGCTTCTCAAGTACATCCGCCACACCCCCGATCATAAGTTCCTCCATGGTGCCGTCCAGCACGTTCTCCTCCCGGATAATGACGGAAGAATAGCGGTCCATCGCGTTCATTTCCGCCGCCGTCAGCACCACGCCGCGCAGACATCCCAGCGCGCAGACAAAGATCTGATGAGATTCAGGAATCAGCATTCCCGTATGTACAATATTCCAGGTTCCCCTTGCAGGCGAGCTGTACTCCAGGCCCTCTTTAAAAGGCGCCGGCCAGGCAGCCTCGCGGATCTTCACCACGGCGCCCGGATGATCCGTCTCTCTTTGTATTTGTTTCAGCATTTTTTATCTCTCCGCAATTCATGCTCTCGCAATTTTAAAACGCCTCAAATCCGCGCATTTTTCCATGAAAAATGGTTTCTTTTCGATTTTTTGGGCCCAGTTTCATGCTTTTCCATGCGAACATGGAACGCATGACTTTTCTCCCCTGGCATCCTTTCATGATGTTGAGACAAAAGGCAGCATGGAACACATGGCCTTCCGACCCTGCCGTCATTTCATAAAAAAACGATTGTCTCTGCCAGCCTGCGGAACGTCTCCGCCAGCTCACTGTCCGGAAAATCCTCCATGACTGTCTTTTTCATAGTCTCCGCTTCCGTCACCAAATCACTCCGATCGATCATTCCAACAATCGACGTGTGAATATCCCCGCACAGCGTCTGCACCTTTGCTTCTTCGTCCTTCACATTCCGCCGATTCAGAATCAGACCGCCAAGCCCTGCGTAGTCCCGTCCCTTAAAATTATCGATGGCCATGGCGATATTCGCCGCCGCGTAGATCGACATATTCTCCCCGGAAGTCACAATCAGCACCTTTTCGGCGTAGCCGCTGCGCATGGGCATGGAAAATCCGCCGCAGACCACATCCCCCAGCACATCATAAAACACCACATCCGGCTGAAAAGTCTCATATGCCCCTTTTACCGCAAGCTTCTCCAGCGCCGTGATAATGCCTCTCCCGGCACACCCCAGTCCCGGAATCGGACCGCCGGCCTCCGCACAGATCACGCCGCCGTAGCCGGAACAGGTAATCTCCTCCAGTGAAAACGCATCCTTTTTCTGACGTACCGTCTCAAGGATCGTCGGCAGCGGCTCCCCATGCCTCAGCGACAAGGTGGAATCTGCCTTTGGATCACAGCCAATCTGCATCACCCGGAGTCCCCGTTCCGTCAGAGCCACTGACAGATTGGAGACGATCGTGGACTTGCCGATGCCTCCCTTTCCGTAAATCGCAATTTTCTTCATAATATATTCCCTCGCCCCGGCATTATATTTTTGAGTAAATTGTTTTTGAACTGACGCCTTTCACGCGGCCGATCTTCCCGGCCAGCGCATTGATCACATCGTTCGGCGCGTCAAGTACGATACTGATGATATTCACATTCCGTTCCCGGTACGGGATCCCCATCCTTCCGATCACATACATCCCGTAATCATGCAGAATATCATTGATCTCGCCGGTGGCGTCGATATCCTCCACAATGATTCCGATAATCGCAATCCTTGTCTCCATATTTGTTCCTCCTGTATTTGTGCGGTCAGATGCTTTCCAGTGAACTTTCATGCCCGCGTTGCGGGCAACACCATGGATGAAAGTCCACGGACTGTTCCGTGCTTACGCACTCTCACAGTCCTGCATGTATTCGCAAATCGCGCTGCTCACGTTCGTTCGCATCGCTGTTTTGCTCATACCTGCTTGTGTCTCTTATACAGAGCCAGTCTGGCAAGCAAGCTTGCCGCCTGCTCTGTATAGAGACGGACTTTCACAATAAAAAGGGCGCATCAAAAGATGCGCCTTTCAGCCATTAAGTCAGACAATACTTCCGATAAATACACGCATCTTCAATCTCAATACGAAATTTCAATCTCAGATATGTAGTATCATAACATAAAAAAGAATCCTGTACAAGATACAAAAAATAATATTTTTCGTAAGTTTTTATTTTCCGAACAAGTCTTCCGGATAAACGCCCTGCGCGATCAGATTCGCAATCTCCTGTTTCACTACCGGAACATCCTCCCGGAAAGTGACTCCGAACCAGCGGTCCCCGGAACTGAGCATAGTCAGCTCCACCCGTTCCTCCTTCAGCAGCCGGTCAATAATCGTCGGGAGAAGATACTCAGCCGTCAGCTCGTTTCCATTCAGTCCTTCCAGAAATCCGACAAAGCCGCGTCCAAGTTCCTCAATAAAATCAGGTGTGAATCCCCAGAAATTCATCGATACCAGACAGTCAGGATCCAGCATCCGGATATTTCCGTCTTCCTCTCTCACGGCAGGCCCGGCTTCTGTCGTTATAATGTTCTTCGTCTCCGCGATCGAAAGCAGCTCTCCGTCCGCGTCCACACTGCAGATGCCCCTCGTCACACCGCCGTTCTCCGACAATGTATTTTTCAGGACAAATCCGGCCATACAGAAATGGAATTTCCCGTCCGCCGTGTCCCGGGCCTGCTTCAGATAAGCATACACCTTCCGGAACGCATCCTTTCCATAATAATCATCTGCGTTGATTACCGCAAACGGACCATCCACAACGCCCCGGCAGGCAAGAATCGCCTGTCCGGTCCCCCAGGGCCTGGTGCGATCAGCCGGCTTCGCAAACCCTTCAGGAAGATCGTCCAGCTCCTGAAATACATAAGCCGTCTCTACTTTCCCGGAAACCCTGTCCCCGATTGCCTCCTTGAAATCCTCCAGCATATTCCTGCGAATCACAAAGACCACTCTCTCAAAACCAGCCTCTATCGCGTCGTAAATGGAATAATGCATAATGATCTCTCCAGAAGGTCCGAATGAGGTAAGCTGCTTAATTCCCTGCCCAAAACGGCTGCCAATCCCGGCCGCCATAATTACAAGTGTCATTTTTTTCATGTCTGTTCTCCAGATTACTTCTATAATCGTATTTTCACCACAAAGCACGCTTTGTATGTATGATTTTTTATTATAACCGGAATCTTTCTTTATTTCAATAATATATTGTACAAATCTGTCAAATGAAAGAACTTCCTCGTTACAGTTCACATCCCCGCTGAGCTCGAGGTGATTTCCGGGCAAATTGCCCGGAAATCCCGAGGTCTGAGGCGCGAAATGCCACGAAAGTGGCATTTCTGTGCATCGCGGAGCGTTGTTGCTGGTCACGGAGTGAACAGTAACGCTTCCTCTACCTCTGATTACACTGTCCGCGAGCGGTCAGGCAAGAACTTCCCGGTACAGATTCAGAACATTTTCCTCGCAGATCAGATCTGTCTCCCGCCCGCTAAATCCGGCACGATGCAGGGCCCACAGAAGATTGTCCAGATCCTCTGCCCCTGCAATATCCGATTTCGCCTCAAAGCCATCAAAATCAGACCCAAGGCCGACGCTCTCAATTCCCGCTTTCTCCGCGATATGACGGGCATGGCGGGCGATCGCGGCACAGGCAGATTCTCTGCTTCCTTCCTCATGCAGAAAAAGCGGATAATAATTCAGTCCAATCACACAGCCTCTCTCTCCCAGCGCACGCAGCAGGTCATCCGGCAGATTCCTCTCATGCTCCCAGACAGCACGCGCGTTGGAATGGCTCGCCGCAAACGGCCTGTTCGTATTGGCAAGTACATCCCAGACGCCCTCATCCGATAAATGAGAGACATCCGGAATCATATGCAGGGCTTCCATCGCTTCCAGAAATTCAATTCCTTTGTCCGTCAGCCCCTTCGACTCCCGCCTGGATCGAGTAGGAGGCGGCTTTTCCTCCTGCTCGCCGCGCGGCCCAGGTGCTGCGTCAGCAGCTGTTTTCCATGCCTGGGCCTGCGCACAAAAGGGCTGTACCGGCTCATAGAAAGCTGGGCAGGCCAGCTCATTCTCATAATTCCAGCACAGAGTCATCATCCGTGCCCCCCTGTCATAGAGAGTCCGCAGCTTTCCGATATCCCCCCGGCACATGCCGCCTTCCTCAAGCGTCAGCATTGCGGAGATTTTTCCATCACTCCGATTTTGTGTGATGTCATTCCACGAAACAGCCCTGCCGGCGATCTCACTGTTCTTTTCCATCTCCTCGTAAAACAGAGAAATCAGTTCCATCGCGTCGGCAAACGGATCCTCCGTCTGCGCGAGATCCACAAACACGGCAAAATTCTGAAGCACATAGGAATGCGCTTTCATCCTGTCCAGATCCAGACACAGACGGTTTCTGCGCAGTCCTTCTTCACTCCCGTTCTTCTTCCGGTTCCGCAGCTCACTCAACGTATCACAATGCATATCCGCAATCATAGAAATTTCCTTTCTTTCCGTCCGCCCGGATGCATTTTCGCTTTGTCCGGCTGATGCGGAGTTGCATTCTGCAGAACTCTCTCTGTCCTGCAGAATACAGCCGCCTTTCAGACAAAATCAGTGAGCAAATCCGCTGATGCCAAATGCTCCCGGTCCGCTGTGCGTGGATACAACACAGCCCGTCTCAATCCACAGGACTTCCGAAAATCCCATTTCTCTGGCGCGCTTCTCAACCGCCTGATGAATCTCCTGACTCAGACCAGGCGAATACACAAACGCAATCACTGATTTGGAAAACTTCTGGGAAACCGGATAATCCTCCAGCATCTTCGGGGCCACTTTCTGCATGCTTCCGCGGTACTTTTTCGTCGCCTCAAGTTTTCCGTCCAGCAGCTCGATCAGCGGATTCAGCGAAAGAATCTTCGCCCCGAGATACGCGGCATTGCTGACGCGCCCGCCCGCCTTGAGATATTCCAGATCCCCCGGAAGAAATCCCATGCGGCAGTGCCGGCTCAGCTCTTCCACCTTCTCCGTTACCTCCTGCAGCGAACAGTCCGGATATTTTTCCAGATACCTGGCTGTAAAAATGGTGACAAGCGCCTGTCCCGCGGACACGTGTTTCGTATCGATGCTTGTCACATAATCCCGCTCTTTTGCGGCGAGCAGCGCACTCTGATAAGAACAGGTAGTCGCCGCGGAATAAGCAAGGTGCAAAATATGTCTGTCAGGATACTGTGCATGAATCTCGTCAAATATTTTCTCAAAATCGGCGGGAGTACTCCCGCTGGTCTTCGGCAGTTTCCCGGTCCGTTTATGATAATCAAAAACCTCCGTTGTTGGAAAATTGCCGTCGTCCTTCGTCTCCGTATCAAAAGTCACATGCATGGGTACCTTCCAGATTCCATAGCGTTTTGCGATATCATCGGGTATGTCCGCGCCTGTCTCGGCAAGTAACACGTACTTTCCCATCTTTTACCTCCATATTATAAGTAGATTTTTCCTGTATAAATGTCACAGACTGCTTATTCTTCAACCGTAATCTTCTCGATCACCGGCTGATCCTCCGCAGCTACCGTGCCATTATCATCCTGAACCGGAACGTCCTTGCAGATCTGATCCACAATATCCATGCCGCTTGTGACGTAGCCAAATCCGGCATAATCGCCGTCAAGATACGTGCTGTCGGACTGTACAATAAAGAACTGACTGCTTGCACTGTCCGGATCATTTGACCTCGCCATCGAGATGACACCCCTCTTGTGTGAGATCGGATTGTCCACGCCATTGCTTGAAAATTCGCCCTTGATCGTCTGGTCTGAACCTCCCGTTCCATCTCCGTTCGGGTCGCCGCCCTGGATCATAAAGCCGTCTATGATACGGTGGAAGGTAAGTCCGTCATAAAAGCCTTCCTTTACAAGATTCACAAAATTCTCGACCGACAGAGGCGCGGCCTCCTCGTCAAGCTGCACCACAATGTCACCGTAATCCTTCACGGAAATTGTGACGATCGGGCCGGACGCTGACGAAGCATCGGCGCTGGCATCCCCCGCGGAAGACGCGTCGGAATTGTCATTCTTTCCCTTCTGCACAAAGAAAACCGCGGCGGCGATGATAACGACAAGCACGCAGATTCCGGCCACAATCCATGCCATCTTCGGTTTCTTCCCGGCAGAAGCAGTTTCCGGCGCGCCGCTCTTTGCAGCTCTGTTCGCGTTCACCTGTTCCGGCTTCCTCGCGCTTGTACTCTTCTTCTTGTTTTTCTTCTTCGTAAGTTTGTTGCTCATGTAAATTCTTCCTTTCTTTATTCAAATGACCTCATTCCTTCTCTTCACAAGAAAAAAGCAAGTGATAACAATGTATCATACTATCCGTTTATTTTCAATATTTTTAATTCAGTAACAGTTACTGTTCACTCCGTGACCAGCAACAACGCTTCGCGATGCACAGAAATGCTGCTTTTGCAGCATTTCGCGCCTCAGACCTCGGGATTTCCACACAAAACGTGCGGAAATCACCTCGAATTCAGTGGAGGTGTGAACTGTAACCAGTAACATCCTCTCAAAATCAGTACCACCGGCTTAGCCGGTGGTACTGATTTATTTTTTATTCTTATTTTTGTTCTTATTCTTGTTGGATTTCAGAGTAAATGCCTTTTTTGCCAGTGTCGGAAGTTTAAATGGCGTATATGCAGTAAGAGATGCGATACAATACCCTGTCCCTGTATGTGTTTCTTTTATTTTCTGCCCCCAGACGTTTGTATTAGATCCTACAAGGAAATAATCATAATCTCCTTCACTGTCACCTCCAATGGGATCGTCAAATGTTACGTCCACAACATACCATTTTCCATTATCCATCTGGACATAATTCCACATATGATTTATTGAATAAACTTTATTTCCTACTATTTTTCTCGATGTTATCGTTATACTTGGAATACCATTGGCTTTGCAGACAATATCAAACAGTTTCGCGTATGCCTCGCATACACCCTTATGCCCATATCTGTTTAAAAGCGGCCCTGTGATTGTGTGAGAGTATTCTGCATCTGCGTCATCCGTATTATATGAAACAAATTTTATTATAAAATCATGGGCTGCTTTCACTTTTTCATATCTGGTTTTATACTTTTTTACATAATTGATAATGTAATTTAAAGCTTTTCGTGTATTTGAAATTTCTTTGCGGATCCCATTATAATAATCGCAGGGATATACTGTTACAGCATCGAAGTTTCCTGTGTACCTGTTTGTTCCAAATTCATATCCCATTCCGTTAATCCAGAAAAACTCACTGTGGTCACGTATAAATGCATCTGCCGCTTTCGCAGTTTCCTGCATAATTTTATTATATTGATACATTGAATATGACTTATCTAATTTTATATAAATGCCTTTTCCTTTCACAAGACGTCCATTTGAAACTGTGGCATAATAATTCTGGATATTTGGCACTTTTTCAAGTCCATCATATACTGCTTTTGCTATTCCGGTAAGCTGATCGCCATAGTACCAGAGGTTTGAACCAGCTTGTGCCACACTTCCGAAACAAAGACAGATAAACAATACCAGCAAATATTTTTTACATTTCTTTACCCAGCTCATCCTCTACTCTCCTCCCATATTAATTCTCTTTTTTTACGAATATAATATTAGATTGCACTCAACTGTACCCCACAATTTTTTCTTTTACCCCATTTTCCACCCCATTTTTTCGTTAAGATACGGGAAAAATCTCTGTCCGCACAAAGCCCCGAAAATACTTCAAACATCCCCAAAATCCGGCGTTCCCATCAGGTCGTACGGCGTCACCTGGTACACATAATAATTGAGCCAGTTTGTATAAAGATTGTTGGCATGTGACCGCCACATCAGATTCGGCTTAATCGTGGGATCATCATTTATATAGTAGTTTTTCGGAATTTCAATCGGAAGTCCTTTGGAGAGATCGCGTTTGTACTCCTGGTCAAGCGTGATCCGGTCGTACTCGGGGTGCCCCATGATAAAGATTTTCCTGCCTCCGTCCGCCATCGCCAGAAACAGCCCCGCTTCATCTGACTCGGCAAGGATTGTCAGTTCTTTGCACCTGCGTATATCCTCGATCGGCACCTCCGTGTGACGGGAATGAGGAGCCAGGAACACGTCGTCAAAGCCGCGCACGAGCGGGATCTTCCGGTTCAGCACGCGATGCCAGAACAGGCCGAACATCTTCTTGTCAAGCAGCCGCTTCTGCAGCCCGTAATGATAATACAAACCGGCCTGCGCTGCCCAGCACAGGTAGATTGTCGATGTGACATTCGATTTTGACCAGCTCATAATCTCCGTCAGCTCATCCCAGTAGTCCACTTCCTCAAACTCCATCATCTCCACAGGCGCCCCCGTGATGATCAGTCCGTCAAAGCGCCTCCATTTGATCTCATCAAATCCCACATAAAACTGATTCAGATGATTTGCGGACGTATTTTTTGATTTATGGCTTTTTACGCGCACGAAGGTCACATCCACCTGAAGCGGCGTGTTTGACAGCGAGCGCAGAAGCTGCAGCTCCGTATCCTCCTTGAGCGGCATGAGATTCAGGATTGCAATCTGGATCGGGCGGATGTCCTGATGTACCGCTCTGTGCTCATCCATCACAAAAATATTTTCTCTTTCCAGAATTTCCCTTGCCGGCAATTCTGTCTGTACCCTGATCGGCATAGTACCCCTCCTCTACAGTTCCAGAAACGCTTCTTCCGACAGAATCGGAATGTTCAGTTCCTTCGCCTTTTTATTTTTTGACGACGATGACGCCGTATCGTTGTTGATCAGATAATCTGTCTTTTTTGTAACACTCCCCGTCACTTTTCCGCCGCGGCTCTCAATATAGGCCTTCAGCTCATTCCGGTTGGCAAAATGAGTAACTGTCCCCGTGATTACGAATGTCTTTCCGGCAAGTGTCTGCTCCGACTCGTTTTCCGGCTGCGGCCGCTCGATCTGAAGCTGCGAAAGCAGCCGGTCCAGACCGGCAATGTTCTCTTTATCCTGGAAATAAGTAACGACTGCTCCTGCCAGAACTCCGCCGATTCCATCAATTTCAGACAGTTCTTCTTCCGTCGCGGTGCGTATTTTTTCCAGATCATGATCAAAATGTCTGCAGAGTACCTTCGCGTTTGCCGCGCCGATTCCCGGAATCCCAAGGCCAAAAAGCAGGCGCGGAAGCGTTGTGTGCCTCGCGGTTTCAATCCCCGCCATGAGATTCGCAAACGACTTCTCGCCGAAACCTTCCATCTCCACAATTTCATCTCGATACTTTTCCAGCGCAAAAATATCCGCAAAGGAATGGATAAAACCTTTTGCGATGAATTTCTCCAGCGTCGCTTCCGAAAGCCCGTCGATATTCAGCGCGTCCCGGCTGACAAACAGAGTGAAGGCCTTGATTTTTTTCGCAACACAATTTTCATTCGTGCAGCACAGTGTCTCTACATCGCGGACACTCTGTATCTTCGTCCGGCTTCCGCACGCCGGACAGACTTCCGGAATCTCAACCTGGCCGCTGCGCGTCAGATTGTCCGCAATCTGCGGAATGATCATGTTTGCCTTGTAGACAGTGATTGTATCCCCGATCCCAAGTTCAAGCGCTTTCATAATGCTGAGGTTGTGAACGCTTGCGCGGCTGACTGTAGAGCCCTCGATCTCCACCGGTTCAAAAATCGCCACCGGGTTGATCAGACCGGTCCTCGACGGACTCCACTCAATCTCCAGGAGCTTTGTCTCCCTGATCTCGTCCTTCCACTTAAAAGCGATGGAATCGCGCGGAAATTTTGCCGTACGTCCGAGTGACTGCCCGTAGGCGATATCGTCATATGTCAGAACAAGCCCATCCGAGGGCACATCATAATACTGAATCTTATCGGCAAATTTCTGCACAGTCTCTTCCATGGTGGAGGCGTCAGCCATGTAATGCTCCACCACGTCAAACCCCTGCGATTTCAGCCAGTCAAACTGATTTTTTCTGGAATTGCCGAAATCCACATCCTCGGCTTTCACAAGAGCAAACGCGTAAAATCTCACGCCTCTGCGCGCTGTGACCTCATTGTTGAGCTGCCTGACCGAACCGCTGCAGAGGTTCCGCGGATTCTTGTATTTCGCGTCGGTGTCCTCGATCTCCTCATTGATCCGCGCAAAATCCGTGTAGGTGATCACTGCCTCGCCGCGCAGAATCAGTTCTCCCTGATAGGAAATCCGGAGCGGGATATTCCGGAAAACACGCGCATTGTTCGTGATAACCTCGCCGATCTCGCCGTTCCCGCGCGTCACCGCTTTTTCCAGCTGGCCGTCCCGGTACGTGAGCACGACCGTAAGTCCGTCCAGCTTCCAGGAGACAACCGTCGGATGATTTCCCGCAAAGTCCTTCAGTCCTTCGATGTCCTTTGTCTTGTCAAGCGACAGCATCGGGGACTCATGTCGTTCTCTGGGGAGCTCATCGAGCGCCTCATAGCCGACTTTGGTGGTCGGACTTCCCGCGAGGACAATTCCGCTCTCCTGTTCAAGCTGTTCAAGCTCATCGTAAAGTTTGTCGTATTCATAATTGCTCATCAGCTCCCGGTCTTCCTGATAGTAGGCTTTTGATGCCTCCGTCAGAATATGGGCGAGCTCCCTCATTCTCTCAATTTTCTGATTTTCCAAGGCGCCGACTCCTCTCATTTCTTTTTTTGTCATCTCGGCATTTGTAAACTTTCTCTCCTCTTCGGGCGGGCGACGCCTCATTCCGGCCGGTAAAATCATCCTCGTCTCTGCCCGCTGTGTATTTCTCTTCCAGGTTCCTGGAAGACTTTCTCCAGTCCGGATGATTGCTTGAGCCCTGGAGCAGCTGATTCATCCGGACGAGTTCTTCCTCCGTGACACCGCGGTATTCTCCCGGTTTCAGATCCCCCAGCTCTATATTCATCACCCGCAGCCGTACCAGCCGCGCCACACGGCAGCCAGCGGCCTCGCACATACGCCGGATCTGCCGGTTAAGCCCCTGTGTAAGAACCATTCGAAACTGTCTCTCTCCCGTCTTTTCAACTTTGCACGGCCTTGTTGTCACACCGAGTTCTTCCAGATATACCCCTTTTGAAAGCATATCCAGCATACTTTCTGTAACATCTCTGTCAATCGTTACCAGATACTCCTTTTCATGAGCATTGCCGGCCTTGAGAATCTTATTCAGAATGTCCCCCTGGTTGGTCATCAGAAGAAGGCCTTCCGAATCCTTGTCCAGACGGCCAACGGAAAATACCCGTTTGGGATAGTGCAGCAGTTCTTCTACTGTCACGTCGCCCCATCTGGTATCCGTGGTGCACACAACTCCGCGGGGTTTATGAAAGGCAAGCAGAATCTTCTCTTCTTCTTTCGCAAGAACCTCCCCATTCACAGTGACCTGCTGCCCCGGAAGCACCCGGACTCCCATCCGGGCTGTCTGCCCGTCAATCCGGACAGCTCCCTGTTCAATCAGTCTGTCTGCTTCCCTTCGCGAACAGTATCCGGCCTCACTGATGTATTTGTTCAGCCGTACCCCTTCCGGCCCGGTTTCTTTTTGTAAATTATGTTCCATACTCTGCTCCCCTGTCTGTTTTCATCCGCCGTCCGGTCAGCGTCTTTTCTTTTTTGTTTCTGTCTCAGACGACTGCGGTCATTTTAACATACTACGCTCCATGAAAACAAGAGAAAACTCGCAGAAGCGAGTTTTCTCTCAATATATAGAACAAAATGTGTCAAACGCAAACCTGCAGACTATTCCGCCTCCAGATACTGGGTCATCACGTACCCCTCAATCGTAACCCCGTTCGCCGTATACTGTATTTTTGACCAGCCGCTGTCCAGATTCTCAAGCACCTTCACGGAAAATCCTGTCGTGAGCATTCCGTAAATTACCCCGTTCGTGGAGGCCTCGCTGCGCACTCTGACCTCTGTGGTCGCTCTCGCGGTCCCGTTCACTTTGGGCGCATCCGCTGTCGAATCGTCCTCTCCGCCGTCATCGGAATCGGAATCTGAAGATTTGCCTTCCTTCAGTTTTTCCACATATTTATTCAGATCCTCATCCGATGCCGACGCCTGCTCCAGTTTCTGGTTCACATCCTCCACCATCTTCTGAACCGCACTTGACGTCCTCATCTTCTCGATAAAATCCGCCAGCTCCTGCGTACTGTTCTTGTTAACGATAATCAGATCCCCCTCATCATTCTTCTGAAGATATTCGTCAACCAGCGTCGGCGCAGGAGTTGCTATTCCGGTAATTTTTACATCAAAATACACATATACAATATAGGAATCACTGTCGAGGCCTTCGCTGGAATATACCATGATATTATCATACCGCTCGAAAACACTGTTATTCGCAAGATCCGCCTCATCCTCCGCGCTGAACGCAGGATTGATTTCCCGGATTGTTTCAAAATCCTTCCCGGCCTTTGCCTCATAGTAACGGGTCATAACATCCAGGATGGCCGGATCGTTCGCGGTCAATGTAATGTCGTCCGTATCCGACTCCTTCTCGCTGTCGTCTTTTTTCTCATTTTCCTTGTTATTTTCCTTGCCGGCAGACTGTTCTGTGACCTTTCCTGTGCGCTCATCCACTACTTCCTTGTCTCCCCAGTTGACAATCAGCCTCACTACAAAGAAAATAATAACAGCTCCCAGAAGTACAGCCAGTCCGAGCAGTAAATATCTCAGATTATCAGAAACCCACTCTCTGATATTTCCCAGCATAGCTCATTCCCCCTGTCTCTGTACTAAATACACGATTATTTTTCAATAATCACATAATTTCTTCAATTTTAGCATATCAATAACTGATTGTAAAGTAGGGGAGTTCTTAATTATCTTCTGGGATTTTTTATTCCGGCGGAATATTGTTTTATGAAGGCGGCTGTGCTATTATTTTTTATATTCCGTAAAATCGCCAAAGAAAGAAGGTTCCATTATGATTGATTTTGAAAACAATGAGGTAATCAAGCTTCGAAAGGTCTCTGAAGACTCTGTTGTCAACTGCATCTCCCCGCTTCTCATCGAAGGGGAAACCATCATCGGTACATACAAGGCAATCCGGGATTTTATTGTATTCACGGACAAACGCCTGATCACTGTCAATATTCAGGGGGTGACAGGCAAAAAAAAGGATTTCACCACAATTCCGTACTCCAGAATACAGGTGTTTTCTGTTGAAACTTCCGGTCATTTTGATATCGAAAGTGAACTGGAACTGTGGCTCAGCGGTCTGGGCAAAATCCATCTGGAATTCTCCGGTTCCAGCGATATCATCGCAATCGGCAGAATGATCGGAGAATGCTGCCTGTAAAAAAGATGATCGAACAGGAGGCGGCTTTTCCTCCTGCCCGCCGCGCGGCCCAGGTACTGCGTCAGCAGCTGGTTTCCATGCATACATAGACAGGCATGTCCCGCAGGTCAGATTACGGCCTGCGGGACAGCTTTCCTTTCAGGACCGAAAGAATCGGCATCTTTTATCCCTGTATTCGTTTTCTGAGGAACATCCGGATTATCGCGGCCGCAGCCGCCAGCGCCAGAGTCAGACTTTTGTACAGGCCGCTCCATACGCCCGTCGGCACAAAGCCGTTTTTCGTGTTGACAAAAGACACCTGGACGTCATTGGCTCCGATTGTCCCGCTGTCGTTTTCCGCCTCGATTTCATATCCCATGGAAGCTCCATCCGTTTCCTCTACCTCATAACCGGTGCCGCGGGGCACATCAAGAAACTCAATGGTCTCTCCGTCGGAAAGCTGGAATGTCAGATATCCGTCTTCGTCCGGTTTTACCGTAAATTCCACATCTCCTTTCTTACAGTTCCATACTCCGGGCAGTTCCCGCTCCTCCGTCGTAAATTTCAGACGGAAAGAAAACGGCCAGGATTTATCTCCCAGACTGCCTTTTACCGTTTTCCGGATGCTGAGCGTACCGCGCGGTACTACTTCATGATACGTTGTCTCGGATGACACATCCTTTTTCACGCCGTCCACGGACGTCACATGTGCAGTATTTACCAGCAGCCCTTCCTGCAGAGAAACTTTGCAGGGGATACTGATATACGCCGTCTCCCCCGCAAGAAGCGTGGAAATGACAAATTTCAGATGCCGGCCGGATTCTGTCATTGAAATCCGTGGGGATTCGCTGACTTTCAGCCTGTCCTCCGCGTCGGAAAACCACACCGTTATCTCAGAGGACATAATATCCAGTCCGTCAGGAATATCATCCTCAACAACGACATCCGTCATCGTCCGCACCGTACCGCTGTTGGTCACCGACAAGGTATAATTCAGCGCATCCTCCTGTTCCAGCGGCGCCGGATTTTCTTCTGTTCCGGTCGCGGGGTCGGATTCTTTATGCAGTTCCGGTTCGCCCGCTATGATCTCCACCTGCGCGTCCGAGGTCAGTTCTGTCGGTTCATTATCGTTTCTCTGTTTTGCCAGAACACGTCCCTCGTTGTATGTGTACACCGCATCCGTCGGCACATTCTCCGGAGCGCGCATATGGATATAGACGTCCATCACCTGTCGGTTAACCAGAGCAAACTCTGTCCCGTCCGTGTTTTTCCTGCAGTCCACGGCAACTGCCGTAACAGAGGACAAATCTTCGGGTGGACTGGTATTCCAGATCTCTGTCCTTGTCAGATCAAAGTCCGCGCCGGTAAAGGAATCCCGGTCTTTCGTCGCATACCATACTACCGGGCTGCAGCGCACCGTATCTGACCCTCCCGTCAGTTTTTGAGTGATTTCGTGTACATCCACTCCGGTAAACGTGCCGTGCCACTGGGATTCCATTTTCTGCTGTCCGGAATCATCCTGTATAAAGTACCCTCCTTCCAGCAGATCATAAAATACAATGCCTGAGCTTTCCGCGTAGTCTGACTGGCTGTATGACAGCTTGTAAGTGTATTCTGTTCCTGGAAACGCTTCTCCCTTTGAACGGTAATCGGAATAGGTCTTTACGCTCTTTTCAAATCCCCAGGAATACGCGTCAACCGGAATGTAGTTCACGGAAGCTTCCGCATACGCAATGAACCCCTCATATTTTTCCTGCAGTTCGTCGTACAGATGGGCATCTTCAATGACCGACTGTTTCCCTGTGACATCCACCGGGCGTACACGGCCAGAGGAAGTATTTACAAACGCAAGATCATTTTCCACCGTTGTGCCGTGCAGCAGAATATTTTCATACGTGTTGTGCAGCAGGTAGTAAAATTCGACGCCGCATATTTCCGGAGAATCCGGCAGTGTAAACGTGATCGTCATCATTGTCCTGCCGGAACCCTTCCAGTCGTCGGAAAAACGCACATCATAATTCGAAGCGCTGAGTTTTCCCGTTTTCTTCTTATAATTATCGTATTGTTCCGCTTTATCCCCGATATTTTCCGGACGCATTTTGGTATATCCTGTAACGGTAAATCCGAACAGGCTCGAGACATCCACAGTCGCCCCCGCGGGAAGCAGATCATACAGAATTCCTCTGTGCAGCTGTTTTACGTTTCCCGATGAATTATAGTTCCATCCGGCTATGTATATCGGGCTGTCCTGTGTACCTCTGTCTACATCAAGCACCACTTTTTCTTTTTTTGAAGCCTTTTTGCACGCACATTGTATCGTCTGGCTCATATTCAGTTCCCAGATCTCCTTAATCGCGGAATTTCTCCCGCCTTTATAATTTGTAGCCGAAAAATAGGCAGATTCTTCCCCTTTTTCCGTCTCCCAGACATCGCAGTATGCCTTATTCTTGATCAGGGACGTCGCCCCTGCTTCCATATCGCCGGATACCAGAGTTTTTATCGTCTGGGTAGGATGCACATTTGCCGACACCTCCAGAGAAATTTTTGTTAAATAGAACGAGGATTTATGCCTGGCTTCAAATCCCACGGTTCCTTCCGGAAAAGCGACGGTTATTTCTCCTTTCAGGCTTGACCCGGGTATGCTGGTCCAATAGGACAGCTGATCCGACCCTCTGTATCGGATATAAATATCCACCCCCTTTATATCGCCTGGCTCACTATGACTTTTTTCCGCCGTCCACAGGCCGTCTCTGCATTCGGCGTCATACTCCACGACGCTTACCTTCAGCTGTGTAAATGAATAATCATCGTCTGACAGTTCCACATTTCCAGTCTCAGGGTCCCAGACATATCTTGCGGAAGGCTTCCCTGAGGAATACAGCACGTCCTTCGACATCCCGTCCCTTATCCGGATTGTCCTTTCAGGCACCGTATAGGTTCCTGTCTGTTCGTCCCAGCCCGGAACTTCCCTGGCGCCTCCTTTATATACAATCCTCCACTGCATACTGACATCCGTTTCATCTTCCACAAGTTTTTCCTGGCCTCCCTGAATCAGCCTGTTCCTCTCAGATTCGCTGGAAGAATAGTAAGGTCTCTGCTTTCCAAATTCTCCCGGCGGATACTGGGATCTGTATATTCTTTTATCCGCCTGCACTTTCTGAACGGTTTTATATCCTGACTTCCAGTTGATCGTAAGAAGCGCTTCATTATGCAGCAGCACTCCTTCCGCCGGAGCATCTCTCAGCAGTTCTACCGGATACCGCAAAATTGCCTCACTGACATATTCCACGTTGCTGACGGTTCCTTCCGTTCCCTTTATGGCAACCAGCGTTCCGTCATGTACCGTTCCGTCCTCTGTCCATTCATAAGTTCCCGCCTGATTTGTATTGCTTGAAAAATAAGTTCTCAGTTCCCAGCTGGCATAAAAATAATCATCCGCGTCTTCCGGCCGTTCCCCCCATCTGCTCTGCCAGTCATAATAGATTCCCTGAAGTTTCTTGGCCGGTGAACTGGAAATGCGGGTATGCATCTCCAGAAAGAGCTCCTTGCTTTTGACCGTCTCTGTATCTCCGTTGTTATCCGCATCCACATAAAATGTTACTTCCGTCTTCCCTTTATAATACTCGTATCCATCCACATACCGTCCCTGCGCGTCCGTCGCGCCTCCCGGCACATCCCCTGGCTTTACGTTATAGGAAATAACAACATCCACGCCTGCGCCTCCGGAAAGATCCTGGTTATTAATGAGCAGATAATGGTCTCCTTCATCCATATAGGAAAAGAACATGCCGGAACGGACATCCGGATACTGCGGGAGATTGACGCTCAGGTTGTTTGTCCCGATATCATTGCCATCCCAGTCTTTCCAGACATATTTCGGTATCTGGATCTTTACCGTGCCCGCAGGGAGAGTAAGATCCCCAACGGAGACATTCATTTCAAACCGGACATGCAGCTGTGCGGTCTGCTCCTTTGCGTCAGTCGGATGAACAATCAGCGTATCGCCGGTCACATCCACGTTTTCATTCGACGCATTCCCCCACTCTGCCCCGTAAACATAAAATGCCGTCTGATCTGACGTGTTCAGGAAAAACGAAACCCAGTGCGCATAATATGTCGTCTCTTCCAGGATGACTGTCTCTGTGGTCAGCTTTTCTCCGCCTCCGTTTTTTTCTGTGTACCAGCCTTCCAGGATATAATTGTTCCTTCTTGCGCCGGGCAGCACATCGATCGTGGAGCCTGCCGGCACCAAAAGAGAACTGTTCGATAATCCTGATCCGCCATCCGCGTCAAAGGTAACCTTCACCGTCGGCTTCGACCAGGCCGCATGCAGTTCGGTATCCTCTGTGATCACGGTTTCCACCGTCCACTGAGTCCCTCCTTCATCAAACCAGCCCAGAAATTCCCGCCCGTCGGACGGTTTATTTTTCGGTTCCGGCAGCACACGGACCGGCTGATCCCGGTAAACCTCATACGTCTCTTTTCCATAGATCGAAAATTCTTTATCCCAGGGAGACGGATCCAATGTAAGCTTCACCGTGTCCATCGGTTCCCAGTGCGCCGTGATTTCAGATCCCTGAGACAAATCCAGAACCTGCCCCGCTTTAACCTCTGTGACCTTGTCCGCCAGAAACCATCCGCTCAGCCTGAAGCCGTCGCGCCTGACCCCGGGCAGAGCCTGAATCAGATATTCCGGCGACTCCTGAAGAGGATATTCCGGAAATTCCGTAAATATGCCGCCATCTGTGTTAAAAACAGGCCTCCATCCCCAGTGGGCATAGTAGGTCACATCTTCATATACAATCCAGTCCGGCTGCACCATATCCCCTCCGGAGGCTTCTGTAAACCATCCGGCAAAGAATGCCGTACTGCCGCCGTTTGACGGATATTTGGGCAGAGTGCCGATCTTTCCTCCATACTCCACCTGTTTCTGAGATGTTTCCGGGCCTCCCCCGTTCGTATCGAACGTAATGACCGGATTGCGCTTCCACTCGGCAAAAAGAGAGATATCCTCCTGTCCTGCCCGGTCAGTTTCCCCGACAACAGCCCCATCCAAAGATCCCTTATGCCACGCGATAAACGTATAGCCTTCACGGACCGGAATTATTCCCCGCACGGTCTTCCCGTAAACATCCCCGGGCGTTATCTCCAGCGGATCAATCGTCCCGCCTTCCTGCGTGTCAAAAAACACGCGCACTTTCGATGAAATTTCCGTCCCCTGCGTATAATATTCTTCCTGCGCGGCGGGAGCTCCCGACTCCAGCCTGCACATCGGACCCAGCACCAGTCTGTAAAGCTGACAGTTTTCAAACATCGACTGCATCGATGTCACCCCGCTCATGTCCCAGCTGCTCATATTAAGTTCTGTAAGTCCCGTGCAGCCGTAAAACATATAATCCATCTTTTTCACGGCAGACAGTTTCCAGCCTCCCGTGTCCAGCTCTGTCAGACCGGCGCAGCCGTAAAACATGTTATCCATCTCTGTCACGGCGGACAGTTTCCAGTCTCCCGTATCCAGCGTCGTCAGGCTGGCGCAATTATAAAACATACCCGCCGTGCTGGTCAACGCTGACGTATCGAAATTTCTGCTGTCAAATGAAGTCAGATTTTCGCAGTCGTAAAACATTTCTTCCGCCGACACCGGACAGAACCGGTCTTTAAACGAAACTGCCCGAATGGATGACCTGCAGGCGCTGTACCAGGGCCAGCTGTACCTGTCCGCCACACGCAGATCTTCAAAACCCGTCATGCTTTCTCTTACATTCCCTTTCTCCGGATCCGGCGTCTCTCCTTTCTGAAATACCAGTTCGCCGTTCTCGTAGAGAATCGCATACATGGCTTCCGTTTCCGGTTCCTCCACTTCCTCTGTCTCCGACTCGGTCTCCTCCGTCGGAATATCCTGCTGTGTCTCCAATTCGGTCTCCAGTATCGTTATTTCCTCAGTTTCCGTTTCCGGCGTTCCTCCTTCTTCCGTTTCCGCCGGCACGACAGGCGCTGTCTCCGGCTCTGTCTCAATGGAACTGTCTGGTGTCGCTTCTGTCCCAGATTCCGTTTTCGCCGGAGCATCAGGCAGCTGCTCCACTCCCGGATCTTCCGCCGACACATCGGGCGATGTTTCCGTCCCTGGAGTCTCCACCGACACATCAGGCGATGTTTCCGTCCCTGGAGTCTCCACCGACACATCAGGCGATGTTTCCGTCCCTGGAGTCTCCGCCGGCATATCAGGCACTGCTTCCGTCCCTGGAGTCTCCGCCGACACATCGGGCGCTGCTTCCGTCACTGGAGTTTTCTCCGGTACATCAGGCGCTGCTTCCGTCGCAGGAATTTCCACCGATATATCAGGGGATACTTCTGTTTCCGCCGGTACGGCAGGCACCGTCTCCGGTTCTGTCTCAATGGAAATCTCCGGTATCGCTTCTGTTCCGGACTCCGTTTTCGCCGGCACGTCAGGCAGCTGTTCCACTCCCGGATTTTCCGGCTTTACATCAGGCTCCGCTCCCGTTCCCAAAGTTTCCGCCGACACATCAGGCCCCGCCTCCGTCACTGGAGATACCACTTCTGTTTCCGCAAAACCCTGTACCTGCGCAGCCGGAACCACGTCACTCTGCGGCGGTATCAGGTCTTGTTCCTCAACAATTTCCGCCATCTTCTGTACCCGGTCCTCTTCTGGCTGGCTGTCCGGCTCTCTCACAGATTTTTCCTCCGCGGTTTCCATGCCGATATGCTCCGCTTCCGGCCCTGCTGCCGCCGCGTACCATCCGGGCTGTACTGCGGAACTGATGGCCAATATCACCGCCATCATTGCCGCTGCCATTCTTTTTGCAGAATTTTTTTGCTTCATCGCCCTCACGCTCCTTTCTTGCGGCGTCCCGCCATGCTTCGAATCAAGACGGCAGCCGCCGCGCCGGAAAGAATCAGCAAAATTCCAAACAGCATAACTGGTGTCTGATCCATAGTTCTGACACTGACATTTCCGGTACCGGAACCTCCTCCCTGACCAGAAGCAGGAGTATTACCTGGCCTGTCTCCTCCGGTTTCGGGTGTTCTCTCTGTTCCAGGTTCTGTTTCCGGACTGACTGTCTCCAGTTCCTCTGTTCCCGGTTCTTCTGTTTCCGGTTCTTCTGTTCCCGGCTCATTTGTTTCCAACTCATTTGTTTCCGACTCTGTTTCTTTTTCATAGTACTCCTTTGGCATATTTAAAAAACGTATGGCTGTCTTTTTCTGATTCCCGTTCATCTCATATACAATCGGTTCCGCAACCAGCGTTCCGTCATCATTTCTGGACACATACACATCCACCGCAAACGCCGTGTCATCAAAATTCTCACCGCTGGAAGAGTCCTTGTCCTGCAGAACCCGGTAATGATAATTCCCCGGTTCCGTAAACTCCATGACAAAGTCTCCGCTTTCCGTATTCTTCAGATAAAGCAGTCCTTCCCGAATCGTTTCCAGAAGCGTATCATCCAGCGCTTCCAGCTTCGCTATATACACGTCGTCCTCTTCTTTTGCCCTGCACAGAACAGGTACCCTGACAGAGACAGCCGCATGCGCGGCTTTCGCATAAAATCCGGAGAACGCAAGCACCAGCGCTATTGTTATCATTTTTTTCATCACAGATCTCACAGACCTCCTTCCAATGCAGCTCGCTTCCTGCTGTACGGAAAATCACTTCTCCGTACAGCAGTTCCGGACAGATTCCGTTTATCTTGTTGCGCGCTTCTTTCTGGTTACAATCAGGATCCCGGCGCCTGCCGCGGCTGTCAGCACAGCAAACGGAGCTGCCGCTGTGGCGACGCCTGTCGGGATTGCCCCTTCTCTTGTGTTAAGGTAGGATGTCTTGATATCCTCACCTGCGGTAGTCCCGCTCACGGCTCCTGTATACTCCTGTACTTTAGCCGATTCGGACTTGTAATCCTCCGCGGCTTCTGTGACTTCGTACGCAACGCCAGCCGGGAGTCCCTGGATCACAATCTGCTGCCCATGCTGAAGATAGAAGGTTCCTGTCGCCTGTCCGTTTCCGTCAAATGTCAGCTGCGTCGGATTTTTCTGATTTTCGTACTCATCCAGCGTGGCCGCGTTGGCCTGAACCGTTCCGTCCGCATTTGTAATGTCAACTTTTACAATGTCGTTCGCGATCCCACTGGTCAATGCTACCGTAAATTTGAAATATTTGTCTTTGGAGGCCTGATTTCCGGACACTTCCTTTCGGAAGGTAAGATCCACTGTCTGGTATTCGTTCGTAAATCCCTGCTCTTTTGTCCCGACATAGCTTCCCGTCGATCCGTTCCCGTCGCCCATGGAAATTTCCGGATTGTCATCTTCGGAAGAATGCAGCACGTAGCCGCCGATTTCCAGTTTCTTCACACCGTCCCTGCCTGTCGCGTCATACACGTACACATCCAGAACGCGGGTCACATCGGAATCGTTTTTTACGGAACGGTTTGTACCAGACTCGGTAATGATATAGCGGTAGATTCCCGGCTCTGTGAACCGGACATTAGAAAAATCAAGAGTTGCTTCTTTTTCGATATATACGTCTTCTTCCTTCTCATACCCCTTGACGGAAGAATTCTCATCATTCTTCGTGCTGTCGGAGCTGTTGAAATGGATATGATTCGCGGTACTTGTGCCGACGCCCTCCATCGTCACCTGCTCGGCATCGATACCCGCAAGAACCTCAAACTTTTTCTCTCCGACGTCGTAAGCTTTCGCCTCCCCTGCCGAGATTTCATAGGTAAAATCCAGATCCGGAATTACCGCGTCCTTATCCTGGAGCACGTATTTTTTGAAACTCGTGGTTTTGGTTCCTTCAATCTGCGCTTCATAGCCGCTTCCTGCCGCCGATACCGGCATGGCTGCTGTCAAAGCCGATGCCATGATAACAGCGGCCAGTTTTACACTTTTACGATTTCTGTTCATAAATTTAACTCCTTTCTCTGCGGAAGCTCTTCCTTATGTCATTCACAAAGCTTCCTTTTCCATCCTGCTCTGCCGTGCAGAGCATAACTGTTCCTGCACTTCTCCAGATCCGAGGCGGTTTCCAGACAGATCCGGCAGCTCTCAATACGCACAAAATACAACCGTGCGCTCTGCTGTGTCGGGATCCCTGCATGTGGACAGTCCCAGCATCCGCTCTCCTTTCTCAAAATCCGGTTCCAGGCCGGCGTTGTAATATAAAGCTTTTTTCTTTACATAACGAAACGTTTTCTTCGGTTTCAGCTCTGTCGGAGCAAAAATCTCTTCCGCCGCGGCATCTGTTTCCACAACGGCGTAAATCCGCAGCGGATAAACCTGCTTTCCGACAGTCAGCGTTCCTTCCGAATGAGAGGAAAACCATGCTTCGTCAAGGTATTTGTCCAGCGGTCCGAACATCAGCCCTCCTTCCATATGATGTCCGTAGATCAGGGAGTACTTATCGGTAAAATCCGACGCATTTCTGGCGTCCAGAAAAATACTTCCCGCCAGAGAGTACTCGCCGTACGGATCCCTGCTCAAATATTCTGTATTGTTTTCGCCCTGCATCACAGGGCAGTCGATTCCTGCCTCGTCAAGCGTCAACCATGCGGCAAGATTTCCCTGTATCTTTTTTTCCGGCTTATCCTCTGTCTCATAACCTGGTTTAAAATACAGCAGACTGTCATCGGCAGTTCTGACGTAGATCCTGTAGCTGTCATACAGGCCATACAGGCCGGCCATGAAGCACAGCAGGCACAAAAGCAGCAGACTCCTGTCCAGAAGCCGGTCAAGGAAAAAAACGGTCTGTTTCAAAAACTGCGCCTCCTGAAAAGAAACACCACCCGCCCTATGATATCCTTTCCGGCGATGCACCCGCAGGACCGGCTGTCGTCGTCATCCGAACGAAAATCATTCATGATGAAAAAACTGTCCTCCGGCACAACCAGAGGGTATTCCAGCTCCCCATCCTGCGCTTTGTAAGTCGGATACTGTATTTCCTCCGCGGGCTGGTATCCATCCACCGTATACCCGCCGGTTTCAGGAAAACTGATCTCCTGTCCGGCAGCTGCCGTGATGCGCCCGGCGCGCACTTCTCCGTCTTCTGCCGTGTACACTACCAGATTTCCGGTATAATACGTTTTGTCTCTGTATACAATGCAGAGATCTCCGTCTTTCAGGGCGGGAAACATCGCATTCCCCGTTATATACACTGGCCGCAGAAACCAGAGCCAGCACACTGCCGCTGTCCCTGAGACAATTGCCGCTTTCCGTATAAAACGTCCAAGCAGGCCAAAGGATCCCCGCGGCAGCGCTTTTTCCGGCGTCCCGGTCTTTCCGGAAGATTTTTCCGGCGGATTTCTCGGTTTTGCCAATATATTGATGATTCGAGTCATATTTCTTGATCTCCAGAATAAAACTTCTCTTTACATTTTCAGATTTGTGTGATAGAATAATACGGTATTCAGATGTGCACCTGTAGCTCAGTGGATAGAGCAGTGGTTTCCGGTACCACGTGTCGGGGGTTCGATTCCCTTCAGGTGTGTTTCAAAGACAGTTCGGCTGTCTTTTTTTGTGCCTTTATTCTTCATTCTACTCCCCTTCCGCCGCGATCATCAGCCTTCTGCCTCCGCGATAATACCGGTACACGGAATCCGACAGAAATTCTTCCGGTTCCACCTGCGTCCGGTTGATCTCCTTTACCATCTCCTGAAGCTCTTCCGGCTGTATATTCATGGAAACCGGCACAACAATGCACTCATGTACGCTTCCCGGAAGCAGATAGAAATCCTCTCCCAGAAATCCGGCAATCATTTCCAGGACATTCGTGTAAATCATATTGACCGCACCAAACATCTTCTGCCGGTTCGACAGTACATACATGCCGCCTCTCTCTTCCTCCTCATCCGGAAAATCCATCCCTGTTATACTCCGCAGAATCGCCATCATACTGCCGAATTCATACGGCAGCAGCACCGGCGTGTTCGCATATGCTCTCGCATGAAGCTCTTCCGCCGCAATCTTCCAGAGTTTCAGATGTCTGTTCTGAATCAGAATCGAAGCATTCAAAAAATCATCTTCCCCCAGCAGATAATAATATACGACCGCAAGATCCAGAAAACTTCTGTGGGGAACATCCCGGAGCAGCTTCTGATTTTTCCGGTAATGAATGAGACGGCAGACAATCTTCCCTCCTGCTTTCTCAAAATCGGCAAACGAATCAACATCCGGCAGTCCCTGTTTTCTGAAATGCAGAATACAGTCCAGAATCTGATCCGCGATCTGCTCTACCGACGTTCCTCCAAGAGCCTTGTGATAATACGGGGCAAGACCGACAGCGGGAGAAACCTTCTCCCCGCAGGATCTGACAGAAATGCTGTCCATGTACTGCCCGTTGTTTTTTATTATGTGGCTGACCTGAATCTTTACCTCCTTTCCCTCTTTTGACCTGATACAGTTTTCCAGCTGCGTTAAAAAGTCCTCATAATTCAATCATCTGTCACCTTCTCACTTTGATAAAATTTCTTTCTGTTTTCCCTGGCAGCTGCTTTCTGCCCCCGATTTTTCCATTACATCTGCAACCACCTTCTTTCCTGTCAGAAAATTATACTTTCGCCGCCGTGTCCGGCGCTCCCGCGGCGTTCACCGGATGTCCATGCCATACAGAAATGGCCGCCTGGTTCATTGCTCACGGAAATAAACTGTTTTTGGAATAATGTGCGGAGATTCGCACGGTGACGGGCAACATGCCCACTGATTTATGTCTCTTACCATATCATACTTTCGTTTATTTTGCAAGTACTTTTTTGAAAAATATTTAAAAATATTTATTATGCATATAAATAAGCCGAAACACACAGTGTGCTCCGGCCTATTCCTGACATTTCTCTTCCTGATTTTAAACTTTTACATCTCCGTGCAGCGGAACCTCATCCCGTTCCATCACACTCTGGACAGATACTCTCCTGTCCTCGTATCGATCTTCAGCACATCGCCCTGCTCAACAAACAGCGGCACATACACAACGGCGCCCGTCTCGACAGTCGCCGGCTTCGTAGCGCCTGTCGCCGTATCGCCCTTGAAGCCCGGCTCGGTATCTGTCACCTCAAGCTCAACAAAGAGAGGCGGCTCAATCGCAAATACATTTCCGTTGTGAGAACAGATCTTGACCATCTCGTTCTCCTTCACAAATTTCAGAGAGTCGCCGATCGTGTCCTGATTCAACGCGATCTGATCATACGTCTCCGTATTCATGAAATGATAAAGGTCTCCGTCTGAATAGAGGTACTGCATCTCCACGCGGTCGATACGCGCCGTCGGGAATTTTTCCGTAGGACGGAAGGACTTCTCAACCACACCGCCGCTGATGATATTTTTTAACTTTGTTCTGACAAATGCAGCACCTTTTCCCGGTTTTACATGCTGAAACTCGATGATCTGGTAGATGTTATTGTCCATCTCCAGTGTAATACCGTTTCTGAAATCGCCTGCTGAAATCATGTTGTTACTCCTCCTTAAATTATCCAAAACCGGATTTTATTTCTCAAAACATATCAATCTGTTTTATTCTACCGTATCCGCGGGGATTTTTCAACTGTTTTTTTGTCACAGAAGAATTCCCGTTACAGTTCACTCCCCCACTGAGATTTAATTAGGTAATTGACATGACGGCAGATTTAAACGTACAATGAATAAAAAAGAAAGGAAGAAATTTTCATGCTGATACAAAACGGAACCATCCTGTCATCCGGCGATCTTACGACATTTGTCGCTGATATCCGGACGGAAAACGGCGTCATCCAGGAAATCGGGATGCTGCACGCGCGCGACGGCGAAAAAGTGATCGACGCCTCGGGATACTGCGTCGCCCCCGGACTGATCGACGTCCACGTCCATTTCCGGGATCCCGGACTGACCTACAAAGAAGACCTTCACACAGGCGCCGAAGCTGCAGCGGCCGGCGGCTTCACAACCGTCGTCTGCATGGCGAACACAAAACCCGCGGCCGACTCCCCGGAAATCCTCCATGATATTCTTGAAAGAGCTTCCCGGGAAAAAATCCGGATTCTCCAGGCCGCGTCCATTACCCGAAACCTTGAGGGAAAAGAACTGACGGATTTTGAAGCGCTCGCAAAGGCCGGCGCCTGCGGATTCACGGACGACGGAATCCCGCTGACGGACGACAGACTCGTATCCCTCGCCATGGAAAAGGCGAAAGCGCTGGACCTCCCGCTCTCCTTCCATGAGGAACATCCGGGATTCATCCGCCAGAGCGGCGCAAACGCCACCGCTCCCAACGTGGCGGAAGACCTCCTTGTGGCGCGCGACTGCATGCTGGCTCTCCACACCGGAGCGACCGTCAGCATTCAGCACATCAGCTCCCGCAATTCCGTCGCTCTGGTCCGCACGGCCAAAGCGCTCGGCGCGCATATCTACGCCGAGGCCACTCCGCACCATTTTACTCTGACTGAAGAGGCGCTGAAAGAACACGTCACTCTCGCCAAGATGAACCCTCCGCTGCGGACGGAAGCAGACCGCCAGGCCGTCATCGAGGGCCTCGCGGACGGGACCATTGATCTGATCGTAACCGACCACGCGCCGCACAGCGCCGAAGAGAAGGCTCTGCCCTTCGAAAAAGCGCCCAGCGGCATCATCGGGCTTGAGACCTCCCTCGCGCTTGGCATCACCAGCCTGGTCCGTCCCGGCCACCTGACGCTGCCGCAGCTTATCCGGAAAATGACGCTGAACCCGGCCCTGCTCTACCATCTGCCGTTCGGAAAGATCGAGCGGGGCGCACCGGCCGACCTTGTGATCTTTGATCCGGACGAGCCGTTCTGCCCGAAAACCTACCACTCAAAAGCGTGCAACACTCCGTTCACGGGCATGAACCTCTACGGTGCCGTAAAGTACACGATCTGCCGGGGAGAGACTGCGTTCACCTCTGCTTAATTTCGGAATTTCCGGACAAAATGTCCGGAAATCACCTCGAGCGCGGCGGGCAGAGAGGAACCCACCTCCTGCCCGCTCCCGCCAGGCGCAAATCTGACGGGGACTGCATTTTCCGTGGATACAGCTTTTCATTCCTTACTCTTCTTATAAAAGTACAGCACAATACGTTCCAGATATCTCTTGAGCACAATCTGGATTTCTTCTTTTGGATGAATCGGCTTTACCAGGATCGAGTAAATCCCGGCCCGATTCGCCCCGTACACATCCGTAAAGAGCTGATCCCCGACAAACAGCGTATTCGAGACATCCGTCCCCATCCGCTCCATTGCCCGAAAATAGCTCTTCCTGGAAGGCTTATGCGCGTTTTCAATAAAATGCACCTGAATCTCGCGGTTGAACATCTCGACCCGCGGCTTCTGGTTGTTTGAGATCAGACAGCATGCAAATCCGATCTGTTTCAGCCGCGCAAAAAGTTCCCGCGCACGGTCGTCCGCCGGGGCGCCATGCGGCACCAGCGTATTGTCAATATCAAAGATGATCCCCCGGTATCCTTTCCGGTACAGATCCTCAAAATCGATCACGTACGTCGAATCCACGTACTCATTCGGATAAAATTTCTGAAGCATGTCATCTCCCCGTTCCTTTGTCCTGTTCCGGCCGGCGGTTCACTGCCCGCCAAAGTCAAACAGAGACAGCTGGTCGCTCTCCGGCAGTCCGTCCAGAATCCCCAGGTCCGTCATCTGATCCATAATCGTCTTGCTGACCTTCGTCCTGTTCCTGAAGTCGTCCTTTGACAAAAACGGCCCGTCTTTCACCGCATCGACGATCGCTACCGCCGCCTTGTCGCCCAGACCGCCGATCGTGGAGAGCGCCGGAAGCAGTTTCCCGTCCACGATCTGGAATTTTGTGGCCTCCGATTTGTAGATATCGAGCGGCAGGAATTCAAATCCGCGCGCGTACATCTCCCGCACGACCTTCATATCTTTATACGTGTCCTGCTCCTTCTTTGTCAGGGTATCCTGCCGTTTCTCGTAATCAGCCATATGGTACAGCAGCCTGTCGCGTCCCAGGCACATCAGTTCATAGTCAAACGCCGACGCACGGATGCTGAAGTACGCCGCGTAGTAGGCCAGCGGATAAAAAATCTTGCAGTAGGCGATCCGGTAAGCCATCATGACATAGGCGGCGGCATGGGCCTTCGGGAACATGTATTTGATCTTTTTGCAGGACCAGATATACCAGTCCGGAACGCCGTGATTTATCATCTCAGCTTCCCACTCCGGCTTCAGCCCCTTGCCTTTTCGCACGCTCTCCATAATCGTGAAGGAAAGCTCACTGTCCAGCCCTTTCCCGATCAGATAGATCATAATGTCGTCACGCGTGCAGATCGCGGTTGAGATCGTGGCTTTCCCCTCCTCGATCAGCGTCTGCGCGTTCCCCAGCCACACGTCCGTGCCGTGCGAAAGCCCCGCGATCCGAACCAGATCAGAAAAATATTTCGGCTTTGTGTCGATCAGCATCTGAATCGCGAACTCCGTGCCGAACTCCGGGATGCCGAGCGCCCCCAGCCTGCAGCCGCCGATATCCTCCGGGCTGATCCCGAGCGCCTCCGTACTCGCAAACAGCGACATGACCGACGGATCATCGAGCGGAATTTTTCTCGCGTCGATCCCGGTCAGATCCTCCAGCATACGAATCATCGTCGGATCATCGTGTCCGAGAATGTCAAGTTTCAGAAGGTTGTGATCAATCGAGTGATAATCAAAATGTGTCGTCACAATATCCGTTTCCGTGTCGTTCGCCGGATGCTGCACCGGGGTAAACGAATAAATCTCCTCCCCGATCGGCAGGACGATGATTCCTCCCGGATGCTGGCCGGTCGTCCGGCGCACACCCACGCATCCCTGCACAATCCGGTTAATCTCGTTGTTCCTCTTATGAATGCCATGTTCCTCAAAGTAAGTCCGCACATAGCCAAACGCCGTCTTGTCGGCGAGCGTACCAATCGTCCCCGCGCGGAAGGTCTGCCCCGCGCCGAAAATTACCTCCGTGTATTTATGCGCCTTGCTCTGGTACTCACCAGAAAAATTCAGGTCAATATCCGGCTCTTTGTTTCCTTTAAAACCAAGGAATGTCTCAAACGGGATATCGAACCCGTCCTTTTTCAGCTTCGCCCCGCAGACCGGACAGTTTTTGTCCGGCATATCGCAGCCGGCCATACCGGAAAATTTTCTGACTTCCTCCGAATCAAAATCACTGTAATGACACTCGCTGCAGTAATAGTGCGGATGCAGAGGATTCACTTCCGTGATGCCAGCCATTGTCGCGACAAGCGACGAACCGACGGAACCGCGGGAGCCGACCAGGTATCCGTCCGCGTTCGACTTCCATACCAGCTTCTGCGCGATAATGTACATCACGGCGAAACCGTTTGAGATAATCGAGTGCAGTTCCCGCTCAAGCCGTTCTTTCACAACAGGCGGAAGCGGATCTCCATAAACCTCATGCGCCTTGTCGTAACACAGCGTCCGCAGCATCTGATCCGAATTCTCGATGACCGGCGGGCACTTGTCAGGCCGCACCGGCGAGATGCGCTCGCACTCGGCGGCAATTTTCCTCGTGTTTGTCACAACGACCTCGTATGCCTTTTCCTCGCCGAGATATTCAAATTCCTTCAGCATCTCTTCCGTCGTCCGCAGATACAAAGGCGCCTGATCATCCGCGTCCTTGAAACCTTTGAATCCCATGATAACTCTGCGGTAGACCTCATCCTCCGGATTGAGAAAATGCACATCGCAGGTCGCGACGACCGGCTTGCCAAACTGCTCGCCAAGCTTTACGATCCTGCGGTTCAGATTCCGCAGATCCTCCACCGTCTTTCGATCCTCATAGTCTTCTTTTGTCATGAACATGTTGTTCCCGAGCGGCTGGATCTCCAGATAATCGTAGAAATTGACAAGCCGCGCGATCTCCTGCTCCGGCGCGCCCCGAAGAAGCGCCCGGAAAAGTTCTCCCGCCTCGCAGGCCGAGCCAAGAATCAGCCCTTCCCGGTATTTCTCAAGCAGACTCTTGGGAATGCGCGGGCGGCGGCTGTAATACTCCAGGTGCGACAGCGATACCAGGCGGTACAGATTGATCCGCCCGATCTCATTTTTCGCAAGCAGAATCGCGTGGAACGTCGGCAGCTTCTTAATCTGCTCTCTGGAAGAACTGCCAAGTTCGTTCAGACCTTCCAGCGTTGTGATCTCCCTTGCATGCAGCATGCCGATGAACCGCACAAAGATTTCCGCCGTGCAGGCCGCGTCGTCCACTGCCCTGTGATGATGATCCAGTGAGATATTCAGCGCTTTCGCCACCGTGTCCAGCTTATATTTGCTCAGCTGAGGCAGGAGCACACGAGCCATGGAAACCGTGTCGACGACCGTCTTGTCGCAGGAAAGTCCCAGGCGGCTGCAGTTTTCCGCGATAAAGCTCATGTCAAACGACGCGTTGTGCGCCACCATCGCACACCCTTCGCAGAACTCCATAAACTGCGGCAGGATCTGCGCGATCTCCGGCGCGTCCATGACCATCTCGTCACTGATGTGCGTCAGCTCTTCGATTCTGAACGGAATCGGTGTCTTTGGGTTGACAAACGTGCTGAACCGCTCCGTGATCCGCCCCTTTTCGACTTTTACCGCTCCGATCTCGATGATCTGATTTGCTGTGGGGGAAAAGCCTGTCGTCTCAAGGTCAAATACGACAAACGAATCCTCGAGTGTCTGCCCTTTCTGATTGGAGACAATCTCCTTCAGATCATCCACCAGATATGCCTCCATCCCGTAGATCACCTTGAAGTCGCTGCCTTTGGGCACCGCGTGGTTCGCGTCCGGAAACGCCTGCACGGCGCCGTGATCTGTGATCGCGATCGCCTGATGGCCCCATTCCATGGCGCGGCCAATGATGTCCTTCACATCCGTGACTCCATCCATATCACTCATCTTTGTGTGGCAATGAAGCTCCACACGCTTCTCCGCCGCGGTATCGACGCGTTTCACGCGGAAATCCGCTATTTTCTTTATTCCGGAAATGGAGCCGATCATCAGCTGACTGTCGAACCGGTCGATCGCGGTGACGCCGCGTATTCTGTAAAAACCGCCCTGCTGCAGTGATTTCGTCAGCTCCCCGGCCTGTTCCTCTGTCAGAAACATTTTGATTCCGATTGTATCCGTAAAATCTGTAAGGTCAAAAATCAGCATGATTTTCTCGTTCCGCAGTTCCCTTCGCTCAAGCGCGATAATCTGCCCGCGGATAATAACTTCTCCAATCGGACCGCTGATCTTTTCAATCTCCAGATCCTCGCCGTCAAAATCGCGGCCGTAAATGACGTCCGGATTGTTTGATCTGCGCAGCGGACGTTCTCCCGGCTGAAAGCCGCTTCTCCGGCGTTCTCCGAATCCGCGGTCTTTTCCCACCGCCCCTTTCTGCAGTCCTGTTTCCGTCTTTTTCCCTGCTCTGCCTTTTTTCTCTCCGGATTTTCCAGTCTGACCGTTTTTCTCCTCCAGAGCACCATCCTGCGCTCCGATCCACTCTTCCTCACTGTTCCCGGCAGAATCCTCTCCCTTTTTCGCAGAAGCGTACCGTCTGCATATTTCAGCGACCTCCTGTTCCAGTTCCTGTTCATGAAACCTGCGCGCGCGGCTTTCATCCGCCTCCTCCCGGGAAGCATAAACCTTTAAGGACAGGCCGCACCGCTCGCAGAAGATTTTTTCCAGAATCTGAAGCAGCTCTTCTTCCTTCGCGCCTGAAAATACATCATTCTTCAGAGTGAGCAGCAGCGTGTCGTCGTCCGTAAATTCCTTCTTCGCCCCGCGGAGCATGTTGTAAAGAAAGACATTATAATTGCGCAGCTCCGTCAGGATACTGTCCTCATAGACAGGAAGAAGATTCCGCGCCGTGTACTGCCGCGACAGCAGGAACTTCTCAATAATCCTGACATCCACCGGAGCGTCAGAAAAAAGCTGATGTTTCACAGCCTGCTCCGTCTCGTAAATATATTTTTTCTGGATCAGCCTCTCGCTTTCCAGATAAATTTTCAGATGATTTCTCCCGCGGTTCATCGTAATACGGTTAACGCTGGAGTGTTCCATCAGACTTTTTGTCTGACCGGACAGCTCCAGCGCAGGAAACACATCATAAAAAGGTTTTGTCATCTTATTTCCTCTCCCGGCGAATCAAAACCCAGTGCACGGGTCTTCCTGTCATCGCGGCGTTCTTCGGCCATACGCCCGTTCACTGTCCGCAATTGAAACCCGGCGCACAGGCCCTTCTGTCATCGCGGCGTTCTCCGGCCATATGCCCGCTCACTGTCTGCACAGGCTGAGAATCTCTTCCCGGAGAGCGGACAGCAGCTCCGCCTCCGGCACCTTGCGCACTGCCACGCCTTTCTTGAACAGAAGGCCCTCGCCTTTTCCTCCGGCGATCCCGATATCGGCTTCTCTGGCTTCTCCGGGGCCGTTCACAATGCATCCCATGACCGCCACCTTGATATCAAGCGGAATATCTTCCACCATCGTCTCCACCTGATTGGCAAGACCGATCAGATCAATCTTCGTGCGCCCGCAGGTCGGGCAGGAGACAACCTCAATCCCGCCTTTGCGCAGCCCGAGCGTGCGCAGAATCAGCTTTGCCGACTTGACTTCCTCAAGCGGATCCCCGGTCAGGGAAACGCGGATCGTGTCGCCGATCCCCTGGGAAAGGATAATCCCCAGTCCGATGGCTGATTTAATATTTCCGGACAGCAGCGTGCCTGCCTCCGTGATCCCGACATGCAGCGGATACTGCGTCTTCTTCGCCAGCAGCTCATGTGCGTGCGCGCAGAGCATGACATCTGAAGATTTAATGCTGATCACAAGATTGTCATAGCCCATATCCTCGATCACCGCGGTCTGCCGGAGCGCGCTCTCCACAAGTCCTTCGGCTGTCACGCCGTGATCCCGCTCAAGGATTTCCTTCTCAAGGGAACCGCTGTTTACGCCGACACGGATCGGAATCTGCCTCTCTTTCGCCGCGCCGACGACCGCGCGCACACGGTCGCTGCTTCCGATATTCCCCGGGTTGATCCGGATCTTGTCCGCCCCTGCCTCAATCGCGGCAATCGCAAGTTTATAGTCAAAATGGATATCCGCGACCAGCGGAATTTTTATCTGCTGTTTGATCGATGTCAGAGCCTGCGCGGCCTCCCTGGTGGGAACCGCGCAGCGGATGATGTCGCAGCCTGCCGCTTCCAGTTTTTTGATCTGGGCGACCGTCGCCTCAACATCCTCCGTCTTCGTGTTCGTCATCGACTGGATCAGGATTGGAGATCCTCCTCCAATAATCCTGTCTCCGATTCGGATTTTTTTTGTATGATCTCTGTCCATGCGTCCGCCTCACTTTTTCTCTAGTCTTCCGCCTCCATTGGGATGAAGACTCTTGTCTGTACGGGGTCTGGGCTGCGCCAGGCCCGCCTCCTTGCTTCTTCGCAGAAATAATCATGGCAGTTCAGAAGCGTTTTGCCGCGCTTGTCAATCTTCTCATAGCTGCCGTCCGGCTGCATGACGTGGGCTTTTACGTTATCCTCAAGCTGAATATCGAGGATATGGCGCACCTCCTCGCGAATCTTGTCATCCTCGACCGGGAAGAGAATCTCCACACGCTTGTCCAGATTTCTCGGCATCCAGTCCGCGCTCGCCATGTAGAATTCCTCGTCGCCGCCGTTCATAAAATAGAAGATTCTCGCGTGTTCCAGGAAATTGCCGACGATGGAGCGCACCGTGATATTCTCGCTCACGCCCGGAATTCCGACCTTCAGACAGCAGATACCGCGCACGATCAGATCAATCTTCACGCCCGCCGCGGATGCCTGGTACAGCGCGTCGATGATCTCCTTGTCGCACAGAGAATTCATTTTCGCGATGATGCGCGCCGGCTTGCCATCGCGCGCATGCTGCGTTTCCCGTTCAATCAGACGCATGAAGCGGCCTCGCAGCCAGATCGGAGCCAGGGCAAGCCTGTTCCAGCTCTTCGGCTCTGAATAGCCGGACAGCATATTAAAGACGGCGGTCGCGTCCTCGCCGATCGGCTCCGAACACGTCAGAATTCCGCAGTCCGTGTAAAGCTTCGCCGTGGAATCGTTATAGTTTCCTGTTCCAAGATGGACATAGCGGCGGATTCCGTCCTCCTCGCTGCGGACCACGAGCGTGATCTTGCTGTGCGTCTTCAGTCCGTGAAGACCGTAGATCACGTGACAGCCTGCTTTCTCAAGCATCTTTGCCCAGATAATATTATGTTCCTCGTCAAAACGCGCCTTCAGCTCGACAAGCACGGAAACCTGCTTTCCATTTTCCGCAGCCTGCGCAAGCGCCGCCACGATCGGAGAATTGCCGCTGACACGGTACAGCGTCTGTTTGATCGCGAGCACATCCGGATCAACGGCAGCCTGTTTCACAAACTGGACAACCGGATCAAACGTCATATACGGATGGTGCAGCAGGATATCCCCTTTTCGAATCTGCGTGAAGATATCCTCCTCGTCGTTCATTCCCGGCACCGGCTGCGGCTTGTACGGAGCATAGCGGTATTTGTCCATGCCCTCGATCCCGTACAGTTTCATCAGGAATGTCAGATCCAGCGGTCCGTTGATCTGATACAGGTCCTCCTCTTTTACATTCAGCTCTTTTTTCAGAATTTTCAGAAGCTTCGGCTCCATCCCTTCCTCGATCTCAAGACGGATAACCTCGCCCCACTGACGCTTCTTGAGCTGTTTCTGGATCTCCTTGAGCAGATCCGCCGCCTCATCCTCGTCGATCGTCAGGTCGGCGTTTCTCATGATCCGGTACGGATGCGCACAAACCACATCGTAGTTCAGGAACAGCTTGGAAATATTCCGCTCAATGACCTCCTCCAGCAGAATCCCGCATTTCTGCCCTTCTTTTCCGTCCGGCAGACGGATGATGCGCGGGAGCACGGACGGCACCTGCACCGTCGCAAACTCTGTTTTCTTCTTCTCGTCTTTTTTGGAGATCAGCGCGCCGAGATTCAGTGTCTTGTTGCGGATCAGCGGGAACGGCCGCGAAGAGTCGAGCGCCATCGGCGTCAGCACCGGATAGATATTCTCCTCAAAATACTGATCCACAAACTCCCTCTGGCTGTCTGTGAGTGCCTCATGCTCCGTCACAAGCTCGAAACCGTCCTGGCGCAGCGCCGGAAGCAGGGAGCGGTTATAAGTCGTGTACTGCTGGTTTACAAGCTCATGCGCCTTCTCTCCGATCACCTTCAGCTGCTCCTGGGCTGTCATACCCGCGATATCTTTCCCCGTATACTTCGCGTTCACCATATCCTTCAGCGAAGCAACGCGGATCATGAAAAATTCATCAAGATTCGAAGCCGTAATACTCAGAAACTTCAGACGTTCAAGAAGAGGCAGGCTCTTATCTCTCGCCTCGCTTAAAACTCTCCTGTTAAACTCAATCCAGCTGCACTCCCGGTTTACAAAATATTCTGGTTTATCAAACATAACTGCCATCTTGCCCATTCCTTTCTATAACTGCTTTTTCTGCTTAAATACCGGGTGTACATGGAACACGCCCTCAAAGAATTTTCCTTTTTCCTCAAACGTCCTGGCCTCCAGTGTCAGGTCCTCGCGCGTCGCCGCCACAACCTTCAGCACATTGTCCTTGAACGTTACAACCGCTTCCGCGCATTTCTGCTGATGCGTCCGGTCAAGCGAATTGACCAGTCTCAAAATGGCTGTCAGTTTCGCGATACGCAGATAATCGTCGATATTGATCTCCGCAGCCGTGTCAAAATCTTCATAATCCGGAAACGGCATCGTGTTGTATTTGACGATGTAGGCGATCATATTCTGCTCCGTCTGGGACAGACCGATAATCTCCGTCGCCATGATAATATTGTAGGCGCAGTCCGCCACATTCTCAAGGCTGATAAATTTTCCGCAGTTGTGCAGGATAACCGAAATCTGCAGAAGCAGACGGTCGCGCTGCGTCATCCCGTGCACCTTCTTCATGCGGTCAAACACCTGCAGCGCAAGGTTCTCAAGAACACGGATGTGCGGCTGGCTGCATTTATAGCGCTTGGAAATACTCCGGGCGGACGCGATCATATCCTCCTCAAAGCTGTGATTACACTGGATATACTGATTCTTCTCCGCATAATCATAGGCGGCGCCCTCGCTTAAGCTGTAATCCGGCAGCCAGACTGTCTCCACACCGAAGCTGTCAATCATGCAGCGGCAGTAGATCGCGGAAGGCACGATCACCGGGGTCATCTCCAGAGAAATGTCAAAATCCGCCGCGATCTGATCCGGGTCAAGATTTACAATCTTCTGATAGATTCCCATGAACTGTTCCTTCGACACGGAAGTGATCTTGTGATCCGTCGTCTCATATCGTTTCATCAGTTCGCGCAGATTGCCGCCGATGATGATCAGATTCTTGATCTTTCGGTCTTTCTGGTAGAGTTTGTTGAATCCCGCAAACTCATGATTCAGAATCTCCGTCACCATCTTCTCGAAATGGCTTCTGTTTTTCTCATAGGGAGCAAGCTCCTCTTTTGTGCTGACGTTGCCGACCCGGATGTTCTGCGTCGTGATCAGCTTATCCTTGTCAAACAGGGAAATCTGCATGCTGGTGCCGCCAATGTCAACAATCGCGGTCGCGTTCTGAATGATCGTCTCAAATTCCGCCGTAACCGACGCGATGGATTTGTAATCGATAAACCGCTGCTCCGCGTTGCTCAAAACCTCAATCTCCAGTCCGGTCTGTTTCTCAATATAATCCACCAGCACCACGGCGTTCTTTGTCTCGCGGAACGCGCTCGTGGCACAGACCCGGTAGGATTCCACACGGTAGCCTGCCATGATCCGCTTAAATTCCTTGAGCACCTGGCACAGCTCCTCAATATTCCGGTTCCCGATCCTGCCCATCTTGTAGACATCGACGCCAAGATTCAGCCGCGTGTTGATCCAGTCAATTTCCTTCATTCCCTTTCTCGGGGACAGCTCAAATACTTTCATCTCCGTCTCCGACGAGCCAATCGTGATGGACGCAAACATCTTTACTGCCATTTTCTTCTCCTGTTCTCATTGCTGTAAAAACTTATCGCTCATGCGCACAGATGCCCCTGGGGACACTCCAAACACCTCTCCCGCAAGAACACGGCAGAGCGTTCAGAAAACATCCAGTCGGATACAGGCATCTCCGCATGGCTTTCTCATCTGGTACTTCTTTTGTGCCGGGAACATTGTCACTGTTCACTCTGCAGCCGGCTACGGCGTTCCGCGATGCGGGAAGCTTCCGCCGGAAGCATTTCTGTATGCTCAGTTTACTCCATCTGTCCCAGCAGATAATCCACAAACTGCTGCGCCGTCCTGCCGGAAAAACCGCCGTGCTGAAGCTCCCATTTGTTCGCCTCGTCCAGAAGCTTCTCCTCCGGAATTTCCAGTCCATTGCGCTTTGCGAGCACCCGGACAATATTTTGGAACTCTTTCTTGTCCGGCGATCCAAAGTAGATCGTGACGCCGAACCGCCGCACAAGCGAAAGTTTCTCCTGGATCGTATCCGTGATATGAATGTCGTCCCTGCGCTCTTCGTTGTCCGTAAACTTCTCCCGGATCAGATTCCTGCGGTTGGAAGTCGCGTAGATCAGGACATTCTCGGGCTTCTTCTCAAGACCGCCCTCGATCACCGCCTTCAGATACTTGTACTCGGTCTCAAACTCCTCGAACGACAAATCGTCCATGTAAATGATAAAGCGGTAGTTGCGGTTCTTGATCTGCCCGATCACATCATTCAGATCGCGGAACTGGTGCTTATAGATTTCGATGATGCGCAGCCCCTGATCGTAATAGCGGTTCAGGATTCCCTTGATACTCGAGGACTTCCCGGTCCCCGCATCGCCGAACAACAGACAGTTGTTCGCCTTTTTCCCGCGCACAAAGGCTTCCGTGTTGTCGATCAGCTTCTTCTTCGGAATCTCATACCCTACCAGATCCTCCAGATACACATGCGCGATGTTTGTGATCGGAACGATCTTCACTCCGTCATCCTCATGCGCGACGCGGAACGCTTTGTGAAGGCCGAATTTTCCGACGCCAAACTCCTTATAAAAAGTGATCATATGTTCCGTAAATTCCCCGATATCCGCAGAACCGGCAAGCTGCACCGCCAGCTCACAGATCCTGTCCCGGATGCGGCGGTTGAACATTTTTCCGGCCGCCTCACTGTGATAATGAAGGATCTCCTCGAAAAATTTTACGCCAAGTTCCTCCTCAAGCCCTGCAAAATCATATGCAAACAGCTCGCGGAATATCTCAAAATCGTGGCTTGCGAGCCTTTTCAGGCTCCCGTCGCCGACACCTTTGATCTCACATGCCGTGCTGAACACATTCTCATGGTTCACCAGCAGAAACGCGAGATATGTATGCCAGAGATTCTCTTCAAACCCGTAGGTTCCCGCCATGTCGATCAGACCGTGCACACAGGAGAAAAACCGTTCGCGCACAGCCGCACCCTTCTCCTTATAGTGCTCCATGATCCATGTCATCTCCGACAGAATCTCTCCGTGCTCAAAGTCACGGTATAATATCAATTCTTCCGTTCTTGCCATACTCTGTAGTTCCTTTCCGTTCTCTGTTGTTTCAATCCACGCTGTGGGCGAAAGCCGATGACTCCGTGCTTTCAGCACTCTCGTCATCACCGACAGTATTCGCAATCTACGCTCCGCTTCGGTCGGTGCCAAACGCGTGTCACTGGCACGCGGCACCGCGTCGCTCTCTTACGTTCGCGCCGCTGTATTGCTCATACCGTCTTGCCCGTCCGATGTCCATTCGCCGGTGCATGCGAGCATGCCCGTCGATGGCCGCCGTCCGGGGCTTTCTCAGTAATTCCCCAAAATCTTCATATTGATCGCTTCCTCGCGGATCCCGCGCAGCGCGTTCTTCACGGCGCTGTCGTTCAGATTTCCGTCAAAATCAATGAAGAAACGGTATTCCCAGTTTCTTCCCGCGATCGGCCGCGACTCAAGCTTGGTCAGATTAATATTATTGTAAATAAAATGGGACATAATATAATACAGAGATCCGCTGCTGTGCGGCGTCTCAAAGCAGATACTGATCTTTTTCGCGTCCTTCCGGAAAATACGCTGATTCGTCACAACGATGAACCGCGTTGAGTTCGCCTTATTATAATAAATGTGATCCGCCAGCACCTCCAGGCCGAAATATTCCGCCGCGAAATGACTTGCGATCGCCGCCTGCGTCGGATCTCCGTCCTCAGCAACCTTCTTGGCCGCCATCGCTGTGTTCCCATACGGAATCTGCAGCCACTCCCTGTGCTGGTCGAGATACTCCTCACACTGGGACAGCGCCTGCTGATGGGAATAAACTTTCTTAATCTGGCGAATATCCGTTCCGGGAAGACCGAGCAGCGCATGTTCACACTTGATGATCTGCTCCCCGACGATATAGTTCTCAAAATTTACGAGAAGATCATAATTGTCCGCCACAATCCCCGCCGAAGAGTTTTCAATCGGAAGCACCGCATAGTCGGCGGCTCCCTCTGCGATCGCCTCCATCGCGTCGCGCCATTTCGTCACATGAAAGCAGTTGACATCGTCCCCGAAATACGTGCGCATTGCCGCGTGGCTGTAGGCGCCTTCCACCCCCTGATAGACGACGCGGATATTTTTGCGTTCAATATCGTCCACAGCGATAAACGGGAGCCTTCCCGCCGCACCGTTCTTTGCGAGAAGCTGATACTGAAGTTTCCGGCTCATCGACATGATCTGCTGAAACAGTTCCTTGATGCCATGGCGGTTAAAATCATTGTGCGCCAGGCCGGTCAGCGTATTCAGCTTCGCGTGCTCCCTGTCCTTGTCAAATACTTTTCTGCCATTTGCAATCTTGAACTCGGCAACCTCCTGGCAGATGTCCATGCGCTCCTCAAAAAGCCTGACAATCTGCTGGTCAATCTCATCAATCTGATCTCGTAACTCCATCAAGTCTCTCATAAAGTTTCTCCTGTGATTGTTATTATTGAGAACTGTTCCTGTTTCTCTTCTCCTCTATAAACGTAAGTTTATATCTGACTCAGACTGTCGGATGCCAGTGCTGTCATCCACTCACTTCGTTCGCGGGACAGTACTAGGCTCCTGTTATTCCGAAATCCTGCAAAACAAAATCCCTGAATCCGGATCTCTGCTCATTTTCCCGGACGCTGCGCAGACAGGAAATCATTTTCCAGTCTCTCCATATACCGCGGCGACCGTCCTTTCCGCCTCCGCAAGAAATGACAGCGACCCGAAGATCAGGATCACATCCTCTTTCCCTGCGAGTCCTCTGCAGATCCGCACGGCGTCCTCTATGCCGTCTGCCGCCTCCACCGACGGATTCACCCTGCGCACCGCCTCCGCCAGTTTGTCCGCCGGAAGCGCGCGCGGATTGTTCGGCGTCTCGATCGTCACGATGTGCTCTGCCAGCGGAGCTGTAATTTCGATAATTTTATCATATTCCTTGTCAGAAAACACGCCAAAAATGAAAAATATTTTCTTTTCCTGAAAATATTCTTTCACGGACTCGCGGAGCCGCTTCGCCGCATCCGGATTGTGCGCCCCATCCATCACAATATAAGGCTCTCTGTGGATTACGCTGAACCTTCCTCTCCAGATGGTATGCGCAAAGCCCTCCCGAACCGCTTCGTCCGAGATCGTCCATCCGTGCTTCCGGAGCATCCGCACGGCCTCAATCGCAAGCGCCGCGTTCTCAATCTGATGCTTTCCCGTAAGCGGAATTTCAATTTCTTCAAATTCCCGGTAAGAAAACTTCTGAAGTCCAATCCCATAGACAGCATCGCGGATTTCTGCCGGCTCGGCAAACGCAAGCTCGCAGCCCTGCTCTCTTGCCGTCTTTTTTATCACCTCCGCGGCCTCCGCTTCCTGGCACGCCGAGACTGCCGGCACGCCCGGCTTAAAAATTCCCGCCTTGTTCCACGCAATCTCCGCAAGTGTATCACCGAGCACCGCCATGTGATCCCTGCTGATGGACGCAAGCACCGCGAGCACCGTCGTTTTGACCACGTTCGTCGCGTCCAGACGGCCGCCAAGCCCTGCCTCCAGCGTCACGATGTCACACCTCTGCTCGACAAAATATAAAAAAGAAACCGCCGTCTCCATCTCAAAAGCTGTCGGCAGCGGTTTTCCTTCCCGCTTCATCTCATCGACCGCCTCCGCCACGCGGCTCATCAGGCGCGCAAACGAATCCCTGTCAATGTATTCCCCATTGACCTGTATGCGCTCCCGGTAGGAAAACAGCGTCGGAGAGACATAGCGCCCCACCTTGTATCCCGCCTCCGCAAGGATCGTGGACAGATACGCCAGCACCGATCCCTTTCCATTCGTTCCCGCGATATGCACAAACTTCAGCGCATCCTGCGGATTTCCGAGAAGCGCCAGAAGATTCTCCATCGTCTCAAGTCCGAACACGCTGCCCTTTGCTGCGATCTGATCAATCCACGCCCTTGCCTCCGTATAATTCATAGCAATCTATTCCTCAACTTTCCTCTGCTGATATGTCCCACACTATAAAACAACACAGGACACGAAAGCTCCGCACCGCCTCATGCTTTACGCCGGCTCTTATGCGGGGCTTTCTCACGTATTCTACTACTCTTCAGAGGAAATTACAAGGATTACCATATTCAAGTCTGAAAAGGGAAAGGAAATATTAATTGTTAAAACCGGCCTCCTCAAACTGCGCATTGTAAAGCTCCGCATAGAATCCGCCCTGCGCCAGCAGTTCCTTGTGCGTTCCCTGCTCCACAATATCGCCGTCCTTCATGACGAGGATCAGATCCGCGTTCCGGATCGTGGAGAGCCGGTGCGCGATCACGAAGGAAGTTCTTCCTTTCAGCAGCGTATCCATCGCGGCCTGGATCAGATGTTCCGTTCGGGTATCCACGGACGACGTCGCCTCATCCAGGATCATGATCGGATTATCCGCCAGGATCGCGCGCGCGATTGTCAGCAGCTGCTTCTGGCCCTGCGAGATATTGGAGGCTTCCTCGTTGATCTCCATCTGGTAGCCGCCCGGAAGCGACCGGATAAACTTGTCGGCCCTCGCCAGCTTCGCGGCGCGGATGACCTCCTCGTCCGTGGCCTCCAGCCGTCCATAGCGGATATTCTCCATGATCGAACCTTTGAAAAGCCAGGTATCCTGCAGCACCATGCCGAACCCATTACGGAGCGCGTTCCGGTCAAAATCGGCAACCGGATGCCCGTTCAGCCGGATACAGCCGGAATTCACATCGTAAAACCGCATGAGCAGCTTTACCATGGTCGTCTTGCCCGCGCCGGTCGGCCCTACGATCGCCACCATCTGCCCCGGTCTGATCTCACTGTTAAAGTCATGAATGATTATCTTATCCGGATTGTAGCCAAACTGCACATGCTCGAAAGAAACCTCTCCCCTGATGACAGCCGGATCGACCGGGTTTTCCGTCGCTTGGATTTCTTCCTCCTCATTCAGGAACGCAAAGATACGTTCCGCCGCGGCCGCCATGGACTGCAGCAGATTTGATACCTGCGCCATCTGCGTGATTGGCTGCGTGAACCGCTTCACGTACTGGACGAACGCCACGATATCGCCGATCTCAATGGTGCCGGCGGCTGCCAGCATCGCGCCTGACACCGCGACAGCCACATACCCAAGGTTGCTGACAAAGTTCATGATCGGCTGCATCAAGCCGGACAGGAACTGGCTCTTCCACGCCGACTCAAACAGGACGCCGTTGATCTTCCGGAACTCTTCCAGCTCCACGTTTTCGCGGTTGAACGCCTTCACCACATCATGTCCGGAAAAGGTTTCCTCAATCTGTCCGTCAATTCTTCCCAGATATTCCTGCTGCGCGATGAAATATTTCTGCGATTTCTTTACGATCCCCATTACCAGCAGCATGGACACCGGCAGAATCAGCAGTGTGATCAGCGTCATCAGCGGCGAGATGGACAGCATCATGACAAGAACGCCCACCAGCGTGCAGACCGAAGTGATCAGCTGCGTGATTGACTGGTTGAACGCCATGCCCAGCGTATCGACATCGTTGGTGATTCTTGAAAGAACATCACCCACGGAATTCCGCTCAAAATAAGCCAGCGGCATCCGGTTGATCTTTTCGCTGATATCTCTGCGCATCCGGAAGCTCATATTCTGAGACATCTGCGTCATGATCCAGCCCTGCACAAAGGAAAAGATGGCGCACAGGACATAAATTCCCATTAGAGTCAGAAGAATGCCGCCAATCTTTCCAAAATCAATCGTTCCGGTGCCGGACAGCTTTGCGATCAGACCGCCAAACAGCTCCGTCGTCGCGTTTCCCAGAATCTTCGGCCCGATTACATTGAAAATTGTGGAGGCGACCGCAAAAACCGCAACCGCGGCAAGCCCGATCTTATAGACGCCCATATAACGCAGCAGATTCCTGATCGTCCCTTTAAAATCCTTCGCTTTCTCGCCAGGCATACGGCCTCGTCTCCGCATGGGTCTTCTTGCTTCAGCCATTTACAGCCCCTCCTTTCAGCGCACTCTGAATCTCTTCTTCCGAGAGCTGCCCTCTCGCAATTTCCAGATAAGTCTGACAGTTTTCCAGAAGTTCCCGGTGCGTTCCTCTGCCCACAATGCGTCCTTCCTCCATCACCAGGATCTGGTCGGCATGCAGAA
>CANQAR010000004.1 GCA_947588845.1 uncultured Lachnospiraceae bacterium | reverse complement strand
AATATAGGCAAAGCCATATATGAAGTATGCGGAGAAAATGACCGTGCCGCTTATGGTAAACAGGTTTTGAAATACATTTCAGAGCGTTTGACAAAGGAATTTGGAAAAGGCTTCAGTATTCGAAATCTGCGGAATATGCGGCGACTTTATCTTGCGTTTCCAATTCGGCAGACACTGTCTGCCGAATTGAGTTGGTCCCATTATTTGCTTCTGATGCAAATAGAAAATGAAACTGAACGCAGATTCTACTTTGATGAAACGGCAAAATCAGGCTGGAGCGTTAGGCAGCTGCAACGTCAGATTAATACTATGTTCTATCAGCGCATCCTTGCAAGCAGAGATAAAGAGAGCGTTGCTGCCGAAATTCAGACTACGGAGCCAAAACCGGAATATGAACGGATCATCAAAGACCCTTATGTGCTGGAATTTCTTGACCTGCCAGCAAATGAGCATTATTACGAGTCCACTCTGGAACAGGCGCTCATTGATCATTTGCAGAAGTTTCTGCTGGAACTTGGGAGAGGTTTTTCTTTTGTCGCCAGACAGAAGCATTTCAATATTGATGGGAGGCATTTTTATATCGATCTTGTCTTTTACAATTATATATTGAAATGCTTTGTGCTGATTGATCTGAAAACAGGCGACTTGGCACATCAGGATATCGGTCAGATGCAGATGTATGTCAATTATTATACAAGATATATGATGAACGAAGGCGATAACCCTCCGGTAGGCATCCTTCTGTGCGCTCAAAAAAGCAATACTTTGGTGCGGCTGACTCTCCCGGAGGACAATACACAGATTTACGCGGCAAAGTATATGCCCTATATGCCGACCGAGGAAGAACTGAAGAGGGAATTAAATCTCGATGATTTTGAAAAACTGGAGGATACAAATGATGGAGAAGCTTAAAATGCACACGCCAGATTTAGCAGAAGAAAATTTCAAAAAGCTGGCGGCACTGTTTCCGAACGCTGTAACGGAAAAGCTGGATGAGTCGGGGGGGGTAACACGCACCATTGACGCGGATGTATTGCGTCAGGAGATTTCAGCTACTGTTGTGGAAGGTCCACAGGAGCGTTATCAGTTCACATGGCCGGATAAGAAGAAGTCCGTAGTGCTTGCCAATCAGCCTATTGCAAAGACGCTGCGTCTTGAACGGGAGAAGTCTGTCGGACGAGACGGACCCCCCGGTAGCATTGACACAGAGAATATCTATATCGAGGGTGATAACCTCGATGCGCTGAAACTATTGCAGGAAACTTATTTGGGAAAGGTGAAGATGATTTATATCGATCCACCATACAATACAGGATCGGATGCTTTTGTTTATGATGATAACAGTTCAATTAGAAGTGAGGAATTTTCGGTTATTAGCGGTCAAAGGGATGCAGAGGGAAATCTTCTCTTTGATATGCGAATAAATAATGAATCTAATGGTCGATTTCATACAGATTGGCTTAATATGATGTATTCACGCATTAGACTAGCAAAGGATTTGTTAACTGAGGACGGGCTTATTTTCATCAGTATAGATGATAATGAGATTCTAAATCTCAGGAAAATCTGTACAGAAATTTTTGGTGAGGATCATTTTGTAGCGCAAATCACTTTACTTTGTAATCCAAAAGGAAGATCTCAAGATAAGTATGTGGCAAATTGTCATGAATATATTTTGATTTTTTCAAAATCAATTTTGCTGTCAGGTAGTGTCTCAATTCCTAAAAGCGAGGATGAAATACAAAAGGATTACGCACTTTTGGATTCTGAAGGAAAACCATACAGAGAATTGGAATTGAGAAATACCCATAGAGATTTTGGAAGATTCAATCGACCGAAGCTATGGTATCCAATTTATTCTTTATCGGACGGTTCTGTTTCTTTAAAACCATTACCCGGAAGTGAAACAGTGTACCCTATCTGGGACGATGGATTTGAAGGATGTTGGACTTGGGGGAAAGAAAAAGCATCCGCAGAAGTACATTTGCTTATTGCTAAAAAGGTAATGGGAAAAACAAAAATATACAGAAAAGCGTATGCGTATGAAGAAAATATGCCACCTCTAAAACAGGTTAAATCAATTTGGAATGATAAAGCTTTTTTTACTGAAAAAGGTCAGATAGCGTTTAATACTCTTTTTAATACAAAGGGAAAGATATTTCAATCTCCAAAATCGGTATCAATGCTTCATCAGTGCATTTTGATGGCTCAAAAAAAGGATATTATTGTATTAGATTTCTTTTCCGGAAGTGGTTCGACAGCGCATGCCCTTATGGAAGCTAATGCGAATGACGGTGGAAAAAGAAAATTTATTCTTATACAGATACCAGAAAAATGCGGAGAACATACGGAAGCTTATTCTGCGGGATATAAAACAATTTGTGATATTGGTGAAGAGCGCATCCGTCGTGCAGGAAAGAAAATCAAAGAAGATTCTCCTATGACCACGGGCGATCTTGATATCGGTTTCCGTGTTTTCCGGGTGGATACTACAAACATGGAAGATGTTTACTATCGTCCTGCTGACTATAACCAGGGACAGATGCAGCTTTTTGCGGACAATATCAAGCCTGACCGCACACCGGAAGACCTGCTGTTTCAGGTGATGCTTGACCTTGGCATTCTGCTTTCTTCCGATATCGAGGAGACAGAGGTTGCTGGAAAGAAAGTATTCTCCGTTGCGGGCGGATATCTGATTGCCTGCTTTGATTCTGATGTCACTGAGGAAACAGTGACAGAAATTGCCATGTGCAAGCCGTTTTATGCCGTGTTCCGTGACAGTGGTATGGCAAATGACAGCGTCATGACGAATTTTGAACAAATTTTTGAAACCTACAGTCCGAAGACCAAAAGGAAGGTATTGTAATGGCTGATATGAAATTCAAATTTACCATACAGCCGTATCAGACTGAGGCTGTAGAAAGTGTGGTAGGCGTGTTTGCTGGTCAGCCGTTTAATGACCGCTTTACCTATCGCAGAGATGTCAATGTTGAGCGAGATGTGACAAACTGGATGCTTTCCGATGAGGAACTGTACATGGGCTTTGCAAATGCCAGAGTGCAGCTTGCCCCCGGCCAGCTTCTTGAAAATATCCGCAGGATTCAGACACGCAACAATATCAAACTGTCGGACATAGTAACCACCGGCGACCTGGGTGCTTGCTCCCTTGACGTGGAGATGGAGACCGGAACAGGCAAGACCTACGTCTACATCAAAACTATGTTTGAACTGAACAAACAGTACGGCTGGAGTAAATTTATTGTGGTCGTGCCAAGCATTGCCATTCGTGAAGGCGTCCGAAAGAGTTTTGAAACTATGCAGGATCATTTCATGGAATACTACGGCAAGAAAGCTCGCTTTTTTGTTTACGATTCAAAGAATCTGGCAGAGATCGATAACTTCAGCCAGAGTGCGGACATCAACGTCATGATTATCAATATCCAGGCGTTCAATGCCCGCGGCAAGGATGCCCGCCGTATCCGCACAGAATTGGATGATTTCGGCAGCAGAAAGCCGATTGATGTTATCAAGGCGAACCGTCCAATCGTAATCCTTGATGAGCCGCAGAAAATGGGCGGTACTGCTACGCAGGAAAGCCTGAAGGAATTTAATCCGTTGTTTTGCCTGAATTATTCCGCTACTCATAAACAGAACCATGAACTTGTGTATGTGCTGGATGCTCTGAATGCATACAACAAGCGACTGGTTAAGAAAATCGAGGTCAAAGGCTTTGACATTAAGAATTTGCGAGGAACAGACAGCTATCTTTTCCTGGAGAGTATTGTTATCTCACCGAAGAAACCGCCGATGGCTCGTATCGAGTTCGAAATCGGCTACAATAAATCCATCAACCGTGAGACAAGACTTCTGGGTGTGGATGATGACCTCTTTGCTCTTTCCAAAAACATGAACCAGTATCACGGGTACCGCATCAGCGAGATTGATCCTATCCGTGGAACTGTGACCTTTACGAATGGTAAGGTCATTCATGCCGGTGAAGTTATCGGTGATGTGTCCGAGGCAGACTTGCGTCGTGTTCAGATCAGAGAAACTATTCGTTCTCATTTTGAGAAAGAAAAGGAACTGTTTTCCCGTGGTATCAAAACGTTGTCACTGTTTTTCATTGATGAGGTGGCGAAGTACCGTAAATATGACGATGACGGTAACGAGATCAATTCACAGTACGGCGAGATTTTTGAACAGGAGTATATTTCAATTCTGAATGAATATCTGACCTTGTTTAACACGCCGTATGAGCAGTATCTCCGCAGCATTGAGGTTCACCAGACCCACGCTGGATATTTTAGCATCGACAAGAAAGGTCGCAAGGTGGATAGTTCCCTCAAGCGCGGCAGCGATGAAAGTGATGATATCTCGGCTTACGATCTGATTTTGAAGGACAAGGAACGTCTGCTTTCCTTCAGTAATCCTGTGCGTTTTATTTTCTCGCACTCGGCGCTGCGTGAAGGCTGGGACAATCCGAATGTATTTCAGATTTGCACCTTAAAGCACGGCGGCAGTTCTCCTACTCAGAAACGCCAGGAGGTTGGACGCGGTCTGCGTCTTTGTGTGAACCAAAACGGTGACCGTATGGATAGTGACACGCTCGGCAGCCAGGTGCAAAAAATCAACCAGCTGACGGTTATCGCCTCAGACGGCTATAAGGATTTTGTTGCTGACTTGCAGAGAGGTATTCGTGACGATCTTTACGAACGTCCTACCAAGGCCACGGCGGAATACTTCATCGGAAAAACCCTCGTTATCGGCGACAATGATGTTACTGTTTCCGATAAGCAGGGCCGGGATATTTACCGTTATCTCATCAAGAATGACTATATTGATGAGGATGATCATGTCACTGACAAATACCGCGCAGACTTGGCTAACGGAGTGCTTGCTCCTGTGCCGGAAAGTTGCACGGAGATTTCCGGGGGAGTTCATGCTCTTATTCAAAGTATCTTTGATGAACACGCTCTTGATGATATGATCAGCGACGGTCACGGGACGAAGATTCAGGAAAATGCGCTGAATGATAACTTCTACAAGAAGGAGTTCCAGACACTTTGGAATTACATTAACCACAAGTATGCATATACCGTGGAGTTTGACAGCGAGGAACTCATCCGCAAAGCTATAGCGCATATCGATGACAAAATGTTCGTGGCAAAATTGCAATATACTGTGACCACTGGCGAACAAGGACAGGATTGGAACTTTGACAAGCTGAAAAGTGGAACCGGATTCATTGCGGAAAAGAGCCAGACCTATACCCTTGATCGAGCAGAGGGTAGTCAAGTGACCTATGATCTTGTCGGCAAGATCGCAGAAGGAGCGAAACTGACCAGACGATCCGCTGCGAGAATCCTTGAGGGCATCAGACCGTACACATTTGCCATGTTCAAGAACAATCCGGAGGAATTTATTAACAAGGCTATCCGGCTTATCAATGAGCAGAAAGCAACAATGATTGTAGAGCAGATTACCTATAATCAAACTGAAGGGACTTACGATAACGCCATCTTTACTGCCGAGAAGAACACCGATTTTTCACGGGCATATCGCGCCAGGAAGAATGTGCAGGACTATGTTTTTGCGGACGGTTACGCAAAGGATGGACAGAGTATCGAGCGCAAGTTCGCCGAGGATATGGATTTGGCAGATGAAGTCTGCGTGTATGCCAAACTGCCGAAAGGTTTTTCCATCCCGACACCAGTTGGCAATTATTCACCGGACTGGGTGATTGCTTTCAACAAGGGTTTGGTAAAACACATCTTCTTCATTGCTGAGACAAAAGGCACGATGGAGTCGATGAATCTGAAACCAATTGAAAAAGCAAAGATCGATTGTGCGAGAAAGCTGTTCAAAAGACTTTCCTCTGTGGATGTGGTTTACGACAGCGTAGACAGTTATCAGCATTTGCTGGATATTATGGAGAGTTTATGATGAAGAGAATGATTGATTTTGACGATCCACATACCTTTCAATTCCGGCAGAGAACATTATTAGTGAAATAGAGGGTTTCATTAAAATGTAGGAGAAGTATCCTGACTTCGAAGGCTTTTATGATGAATTGGAATAACGGAGGTACTAATATGGCGGCACGCGGAAAAAGCATCAACTTATTTTTGATGGATGGAGATGCCGGCGGAAGGATGAAGTGTACCCTTGCCAACTGGACGGGTGTCGCTTACAAAATTCCGAGAACGGAACTGGACAAGTGCAAGGAACGCGATGATCTGAAACAGAGTGGTGTTTACTTCCTTTTCGGTACTTCGGATGAAACAGGAAAGGGCATTGTGTATATCGGGCAGGCGGGAGCGAGGAAAAACGGTGAGGGTATTCTGAATCGTCTGATGGAACACAAGCGTAATCCCGAAAAGGACTACTGGACTGAGGCGATTGTTTTTACGACTTCAAATAACTCCTTCGGTCCTACAGAGATAAGCTATCTTGAGAATCGTTTCTGTAATCTTGCATTAGCGGCAAAACGCTATGAGGTTAAAAACAGTAACGATCCTACGCCCGGAAATATCACCGAGGAGAAAGAAAGCGAGATGGAGGAATTCATCGACTACGCCAAAGTCATCATGGGAACGCTCGGTCACAAACTGTTTGAACCTATAAGCAAGCCCACAGTAAAAATCACAGATGACGCCACGCCTATTCCAGATGCCACACCAAAGCTGCATCTTGAACGGACGATTAAGAATGTGGGGAAGGTTGAAGCAAACGGTGCACAGACTTCAGAGGGCTTTGTGGTTCTTAAGGGGAGTCGTGTTTCTCTTATAGATGGCGATACAATCCCAGCAGTAATCAAGGAACGCCGAAAAAATGCGCAAATTGATGAACAGGGTATCCTGCAGGAAGATATGCTCTTTACCAGCCCTTCCTATGCAGCCATGTTTGTTATCGGTAAGAGCGCAAACGGTTTGACGAGTTGGAAAACTGAAAGCGGTCAATCTTTGAAATCCTTGGAGTCTACAGATGCGGAGTAATGCCTATGATACACAACAAAGTAAAGGTTCGAGTTCCAGTCGAGAGGCGAGGTCTCTTTGGTATCAAGAAAACTGTTATAGAGACATGCACTATTGAGGTAGACAGCAAAACCTGCAAAAATGCAGAAAGAAGTCAAGAATCGCCCATATAGCATTGAAGAGATGATGCTGTATGATGAAATCTTCGATGAGGATTAAAACGAGGAGAAACTTTATGGATGAGAACAATGAAATCGTAGAATCCGGTAAAGATGGGTTGCTGAATATCTTTACTGAAGAGGAAGATAAAAAAGGAACGGATTTGCTGGCTATGTCCAACTTTTTTGAGGTGTTTATTGGAAAGATCGGGACTGAGATGGAGACGGATACAGCCTGGGAGGTCTTCCGCAACATCGAAGGCCTTATCGGTGAAATAGCTTCTGCCATAAAAGGCGGGTTTGATATTTCAAAAATGGGAATACTTGTTGCAGACTATTCTCATTTTAGCCAGGATATCATTGATGGGCTTAAGGAAGGTATATACCACGTTGGACGGTCTAAGGAGGTTGCAGGAAATCTTCGTCCTGCAATTTTGGATAAGAATGAACAGTTGGTAAAATTCTTCACATTGAAGAAAGCGGTAAATCCCTCAAGTGTTCTTTCAGATATTTCAATATTATACATGCAGGCATCTCTACAAAGGATATCTTCTCAAATTGAAGACATCAGCAGAGATGTTAAAGGCATGCTTGACTTCGTCCGGCGTGAAGCTTTGAGTAATAAATTCCTTTATGCACGGGATAAAACCATGCTCGCTGCTACGGCATTAGAGGAAGAACGAGAAACTTATCTTAGAGAAGCAGACACATATTTAATGGAAGGCCTTAACGACTTGTATGCAGATGTCGATAAACAGGTTAAGGCTTTAGCAGAGATAAAAGGTCCCTTTGCAAGCATTAAGGCTATTGACTCGATTCTCTCGTATATCAACGAGGATATACAGATGATACCGCGATATGTAGGATTGAGGGTATACCTGCTTAATTACCGCGGTAAAACGGAAGATGCGAACCGTATTCTTGGTGATTACCGCTATCAACTTCAGAGGCTTGCAGAGCGGAAACTTGGAGACGGAAAGTACACAGCGTTGGAGTTAATCCATAAAAACTATCCTTATGATGAGGAGAATGTTGACTTCTGGCTTGAGAAACCCAAGCAGATGCTTGGAGTTATCGATTCCTATGAAACCATGCTGGCACAAAAAGATAAGGACGTCTTTTACATAGATGCGGAGGGTACGGAAAATGAGTAATAAAAAGAAAGAACGCCGCTGCAAATCATGTGGGAAATTGCTTCTTGATGAAAAGCTGTTTTGCAGAAGGTGTGTACTTGAAGGACGAAATAAGGTTGGACAGGTTGGAATTGTCAGCGGTCTTGCACTGACAGTATTTAGATTGTTTACACTTATAAATAACAATTCCGATGGAAATAATGACATGACGGCTTAATGTCTATACTATTTGATTATTCCTCATACATTTTGATTTTTCATCAGATGAATTCAAACGGAGGGCTAGGTTTAGTTCAAATTTTTATGGGCAAAGGCATCGGAAAATTGAAAATAGGATCGAGTAGGAGATAGTTTTCCTCTTGTTCGCTCGCGCGGCCCATGTGTTACGTCAGCAACTATTTTCCTTACATGGGCCTGCGCATAAAAACAAGGGTTTTCGACGAAGAAAAACATCTGAAAGCTCTCGTTTATGAAATGCTACCATGAATGGAATCCATACATAGTAGCAATTCTGCATCCGAAACTGACAGTTGATGAGTTCGATTAGTTTCTTATCTCTATCAGGCTAAGGTGTATTGCGTTGTTAATTTTTACAAGTCAGGGGTGTGGGATAAGGAATGTGCTATCCATGAAATGAAAACTTATAAAACCTATGATTGGATTGTTTTTATATCACAGAAAGCAGTTAATGTACTTTTAATATATCATAAAAGTTATGGGATAATTAAATGATAGAAGAAAGTGTAATAGATTTCAATAATGTGTTAGGGTTCTGTTTTTCCAGATGGTGATGAGGTTCTTGCCAGAGTGAAAAAGATGATGTTCGGAAAAGCATGTGGAGTTTTGTGGGGAAGAACGGGTCATGAAAAGGAAACTTCCGATTGGCGACGATAATTTTGAAGAGCTGATCAGGAAAAAATACGACGAGGCAGTTGAATTTGGAAAGGGATTTACGGTCAGAAATTTACGTGCTATGCGGCAGTTTTATCTTGCTTTTCCAATTTGGCACACGGTGTGTGCCGAATTGAGTTGGTCGCATTATCGGCTTCTGATGCGGGTAGCCAAAAGAGCGAATGTTCTACACGCAGGAAGCGGTAAAATCCGGCTGAAGTGTAAGGCAGCTTAAACGGCAGATCAACATAATGTTTTATCAGCGCATTCTTGCAAGCGTAAACGTCTGAGCTACTGGCTCTTTGACTCCGGTAAAAAGAATGGATTTAAATGTCCAATATATATGTACCGTTATCAGCCTGATACGAGATGTCTTGGCGAAAATTAAATGATGAGGTCGATGTGTAATGAACAGAGAATTTTATCAGGAAATAAAAAATATCCTTGAATCTGCAAGGAATAAGGTTTATCAAACGGCTAATTTTGCGATGGTCGAAGCATATTGGCAAATTGGTAAATCCAGCTTCGGTTTTACGGAACAGGACGTGAAAGAACTGCTTTCTTATTATGAAATGAAAGCTGCTCTTGAAACTGTGCGGGAATGGTACGACGGTTATTTGTTCGGCGGGACATCGGTATATTGTCCGTGGGATGTGATCAAGTATGTACAGGCTCTGCAAAAAGACAGAAATGCAGGACCGAAAAATTACTGAGCCAATACCAGAGGAAACGCTCTGATATGAAGGTTTATCGGAAAAGTCGACAGGAAAACAAAGAGCGAGATTGAACGTCTGATTGCGGTAGCCAAAAGTGGAGGTTTATGTTATACTTGCGCCATGGGAACATGGAAATCAAAAAACAAACACAAGTATTTATTTAGTATCACATCATTTTTGTATGCAAATACAGGAAAACTACTGGCATCAAAGCAGATATCAGACGACATAAAACAGTTCTCTTATGAAATATAATAAAATTATAAAGTAGTTATTTGACATGTGGAAACAGATAAAGACTATATCTATTATATAATAGAGACAGAACCAATAATGTCTATCAGTATAATTATAAATCTAATAAAAAATTATACAATATATTACATTTATAAAAAATACACAGGCTATTTGCGGAAACATTTTTGGAAGAAATATACATTTTGGACGGACGGATATTCTGCATGTAGCGCAGGGAATGTTTCAGAAGAAATGCTGCGGAAATATATGGAAAACCAGGGTTATAGAAAGCGGTGGCGATAAATGCTGAAAGCATATAAATACAGAATATATCCTGACAGTGGACAGAGAATACAGATTGCCAAAACATTTGGCTGCTGCCGGTTTGTGTATAACCGGACTTTGGCATATAAAAAAGAAATGTATGAGAAAGAGAAAAAATCGGTCAGTAAAACGGACTGTAATAATTTCTGTAACAGGAAACTGAAAAAGGAATATGAATGGCTGAAAGAGGTGGATAAGTTTGCTCTGACGAATGCAGTTTACAACATGGATTCTGCGTATCAGAAATTTTTCAAAGAACATACAGGTTATCCAAAGTTCAAAAGTAAACATGACAATCATAAATCCTATACAACGAATTTTACGAATGGAAACATAGCTGTGGATTTTGAGAACGGAAAAGTAAAACTGCCAAAGTTAAAGGGCGTAAAGGCAAAGACACACAGGCGCTTTGACGGCAGGATAAAATCTGCCACAGTCTCACAAGCACCGAGTGGAAAATACTTTGTATCAATTCTGGCAGAGATAGAACATATGGAAATGCCACACACAGAGGGGAACACAGGATTAGATTTAGGGATCAGGGATCTGTGCATTACATCCAGTGGGGAAAAATTCGGGAATCCCAAAACAATAAAGAAATATGAGAGAAAGCTTGCCCGGCTTCAAAGGCAGCTTGCGCATAAAGAAAAAGGGAGCAGAAATTATTGCAGGCAGAAAAAGAAACTGGCGTTATGCCATGAGAAGATTGCAAATGCCAGAAAAGATTATCTGCATAAGGTTTCCCATAAGATTATCAGCGAAAACCAAGTGATAGTTTCGGAAAACCTGCAGATAAAGAATATGATAAAGAACCATCATCTGGCAGGATCCATATCAGATGTATCGTGGTACGAATTAACAAGGCAGCTGGGATATAAGGCGGCGTGGAATGGGAGGAAGTACATCAAAATAGATACATTCTATGCAAGCAGCCAGATATGTTCTGGTTGTGGATATCAAAATGCCGGTACAAAAGATTTATCAGTAAGGGAATGGATATGTCCGGTCTGTGGCGAAAAACATGACAGGGATATCAATGCCGCAAAGAATATTTTAGCAGAAGGATTACGGCAAACAGCATAAAAGATAAAATATAGGGCAGGGACTGCCCGAATTAACGCCTGTGGAGATAGTAGGTTACGAGGTCAATGAAGCAGGAAGCCCATGGGCTTCAGACAATGGGTAGTTCACAATCTCTGGAGTGTATTGTTTATTACGGGATACCTGACACAGAAGGGACAGGAAAATTCAGAAGACGGCAGGGAACGGTACCGGCTGCTTATCCCCAATCGGGAAATCCGATCTCTGTTCATCAGTCAGATTCAGGTTTGGTTTCAGGATAAGAAAGGTTAACGTGAGAGGGGGATAGAATATGGGAATCTATTTAGATCCAGGTTATGAGGGGTTTCAGAGCGCATTGCGGTCGCAGATTTATGTGGATAAGTCCATGATACTGGAGTATACCAATTCTGTCCTTGATACGGAGCAGAGATATGTTTGTGTAAGCCGTCCGCGGCGCTTTGGAAAGTCAATCACAGCAGAAATGCTGGCGGCATATTATGATCGGAGTTGTGATTCCACAGATTTATTTAAAAATCTGAAGATTGCGAAAACTTCAAGTTTTGAAGTTCACAAAAATAAATACGATGTCATTCATATTGACATTAATTCTTTTCGGAACAAATCGAAAACTGCAGATGTGGTGCCAGTAATACAGAGGGCAGTAGTCGCAGAGTTAAAAGAGTACTATCCGGAGGACTTTGCGAATGATGTGGAAGAACTGCCGACCGCGCTGGCACAAATTAATAAAAAGCAGGGGTTTAAATTTGTCATAATTATTGATGAATGGGATGCGATATTCCGGGAGAATAAGGACGATATAGCGGCGCAGAAGAGCTATTTGTCATTTTTGCGGAGTTTATTCAAGGACGCTCCGTCGAAAAGATTTGTAAAGCTTGCATATCTGACCGGTATTTTACCAATTAAGAAATACGGTACGGAATCCGCGCTGAATAATTTTGATGAGTTTACGATGCTGGAATCAGATGTTCTGGCGGACTATGTCGGATTTACGGAGGAAGAGACAAAAAAACTGTACGATGCCGCTCATATGGATTTTGAGAAGGCAAGACAGTGGTATGATGGTTATTGTCTGAGTGGGGGGCTGCATATTTATAATCCGAAATCGGTGGTTGATTCTATCCGAAGAAAGCGCGTGGGCAGTTATTGGACAAATACGGAGACATATGAGTCTCTGAAAGGCTATATCAATATGAATTTTGACGGACTAAAGGACAGCATCATACAAATGATTGTCGGAGGCTCCTGCAAGGTTAATCCTGCAAAATTCCAGAATGATATGACTTCGTTCAGAAGCAGGGATGACATTCTGACACTGCTGGTTCATTTGGGATACCTGACATTTGACAGTGATAATCAGACCGTTTTCATACCGAATGAGGAAGTAAAGCAGGAATTTATCAATGCTGTAGAGGATGCAGGATGGGAACATGTGATGAAAGCAATCCATGCGTCCTGATTTTTTCTATTTTTTTATTTCCGTTCAGCTTGAGGGTATAATAGTAATCATCTCAAGTTTTCTTTAGATTTTAATAATGATATCGGGAGGGATCAGTTTATGCATGAGGAATGCTTTTCATTTATAATCTATATGATACATGAACTGGCGGAGAACTGGAATATGCTGCCAAGCAGAGTCTTTTGGATATTGAAAAAGAGCGGGTGTATCGATCAGTATATAATTCCTTATTATGATGTTTTGCATACGCTGGGAACAGAGTATCTGGTGGAAGATATCGGAAGATATGTAGATCAGAGAGGTGGCAGAATATGATTGTTTATCATGGGGCCGTGGAAACTGTGCAAAAGCCAGATGTTTTGCATTCTTATCGAAATCTTGACTTTGGAAAAGGATTTTATGTGACAAGCGTGAAGGAACAGGCGGAACGATGGGCGTTAAGAAAAGCAGATTTGATAAAGGGAGCAAAAGCAATCATGAATGAATATACGCTCCTGGAAGACTGGACTGCTTTTGTGGTGAAAGATTTTTCAGAGGATATGGATGAGTGGATTGATTTTGTCTGTGCCTGCAGAGATGGAAACTCCGGGTATAAGAAATTTGATATTATCAAAGGAAAAGTTGCCAATGATAAGGTGTATCGCGTTGTAAATTTCTACAAGTCAGGGGTATGGGATAAGGAGCGTGCTATCCATGAAATGAAAGTTTATAAAACCTATGACCAGATTGCTTTTATATCACAGAAAGCAATTGACGTACTCTTAATATACCAAAAAAGTTATGAGGTAATTAAATGATAGAAGAAAGTGTAATAGAAAAGATATATCAGGAACAGTTGGAAGAAGATATTATTTTATATTTGGCAAAAGTAAGAAATATTGGATTGGATGATGCTATGGAAATTTATTATAAAAGTGAACTTGCAGATAAAATAGCGCAGGGGAAATACGGTATCCAATATCTGGATTATAGGGTTCTGGTGAATATTCTTCAGGAAACGGAACCGGAAATATTTCAATAATGCGTCAGGTATGTGTCTTTCCAGATGAAAAAAATATTGTAAAGTGATGCGGGCGGGAGGTAGGGATTGTAAAGTGATGAAATCGAAAACTACTTGACAAATTTCGGACTGTCCGATAAACTAAGCACCAGAATATAAAGATGTCAGCGGAACATACCTGCTACCAGCGGAGGTAAAGGCTATGAAGCGTGGATGATCTGCGCATCTTTTGACGACAGTATTATCAGGAAACAGGTTGTGAAAAAGAGGAGTACGTACTGCGCGCCGACAGAGAGGGCGGTTCATCGGCTGAAAGGCCGTCTGGGAGAGCGGGTACGGAAGGTAGCTTTTGAACCGAACGGACCAGACGGCGCGTTCTATGTGCGCGGCGGGTAAGCCGTTCCGGGACTTCCCGTTACAGAAGGAGAGATATGGGATGGTATTCAGATCTGCATGTGCAGGAGTGCCCCAGACACGAAGGAATCAGTGGATTTTCGTTTATGGCAGGGTCTGACGGCGCAGGTGGATTTTACAGAGACATCCCGTAAGAAAAGGTGGTACCGCGAGACATTCGCCCTTTGCATATTTTATATGCAGAGGGCTTTTTTCGCGAAAGCAATGAGCCGTGCAGGGAAGCCGTCCCAGGAGGCGTCTGCTTGCAGACGAAGAAAGGGGACGGCGAGCCAGGAGGGCGAAGCCCGCGACCGAGATGGAGCGGAGCGGAATCGAGGTGCACGGCGAAGAGAGAAATTGAAGGCCGTGCAGGGAAGCCGTCCCAAGAGACGTCTGTTTGCAGACGGAGAAAGGGGACGGCGAGCCAGGAGGGCGAAGCCCGCGACCGAGATGAAGCGGAGCGGAATCGAGGTAAACACGGCGAACAGACAAAATCTGACAGGAGGAGATTACAATGGGCAAAGAACTGGCCAAAACCTATGACCCGAGTGGTCTGGAAGACCGCTTATACCAGAAATGGCTTGACAAAAAATATTTCCACGCGGAGGTAAATCCGAACAAGAAGCCGTTCACGATCGTGATCCCGCCGCCAAATGTCACAGGACAGCTGCACATGGGACATGCGCTTGATGAGACGATGCAGGACATCCTGATCCGCTTCAAGAGAATGCAGGGCTATGAGACACTGTGGCAGCCGGGCACGGATCATGCGGCGATTGCGACAGAAGTCAAGGTTATCGAGAAGCTGAAATCAGAGGGTATCGATAAGGATGAGATCGGCCGCGAGGAGTTTTTAAAGCACGCGTGGGCGTGGAAAGAAGAGTACGGCGGAAAGATCACGAACCAGCTCAAGAAGCTTGGCGCGTCCGCGGACTGGGACAGAGAGCGTTTCACGATGGACGAGGGCTGTTCAAAGGCGGTTGAGGAAGTGTTTATCCGCCTGTACGAGAAAGGATATATCTACAAGGGGCCGAGGATCATCAACTGGTGTCCGGTCTGCCAGACTTCCATCTCCGACGCGGAGGTCGAGCATGTGGACCAGAACGGATTTTTCTGGCACATCAAATATCCGGTTGTCGGCGAGGAAGGCCAGTTTGTGGAGATCGCGACGACACGCCCGGAGACGATGCTTGGCGATACGGCTGTCGCCGTGAATCCGGAAGACGAGCGCTATCAGCATCTGATCGGAAAGACGCTGGAGCTTCCGCTGGTGGGCCGCCAGATTCCGGTCATCGCGGATTCTTACGTGGATAAGGAGTTCGGAACCGGCTGCGTGAAGATCACGCCGGCACATGACCCGAACGACTTTGAGGTTGGAAAGCGTCATAATCTCGAAGAGATCAACATCATGAATGACGACGCGACGATCAACGAGCAAGGCGGAAAGTACGCCGGAATGGATCGTTACGAGGCGAGAAAAGCGATCGTGAAGGATCTCGAGGATCTGGGCCTTCTCGTGAAGGTGGTTCCGCATTCTCACAGTGTCGGCACGCATGACCGCTGCAAGACGACGGTCGAGCCTCTGATCAAGCCGCAGTGGTTCGTAAAGATGGACGAAATGGCGAAACCGGCGATCGAGGCGGTGAAGAACGGAACGCTGACTTTCGTGCCGGAGCGTTTTGACAAGACGTATCTGAACTGGCTGGAAAACATCCGCGACTGGTGTATTTCCCGTCATCTCTGGTGGGGGCACAGGATCCCGGCGTACTACTGCGACGAGTGCGGCGAGATCGTTGTGGCAAGAGAGATGCCGAAAGTCTGCCCGAAGTGCGGCTGCACGCATCTGACGCAGGATGAGGATACGCTTGATACGTGGTTCAGCTCCGCGCTGTGGCCGTTCTCAACGCTCGGCTGGCCGGACAAGACGCCGGAGATGGAGTACTTCTATCCGACCGATGTCCTCGTGACAGGCTATGACATCATCTTCTTCTGGGTGGTCCGCATGGTATTCTCCGCGCTGGAGCAGACCGGAACGGTTCCGTTCCACCATGTGCTGATCCACGGCCTTGTGCGCGATTCCCTGGGCCGCAAGATGAGCAAGTCGCTCGGAAACGGTATCGATCCGCTCAAGATTATCGAGCAGTACGGCGCCGACGCGCTCCGTCTGACGCTGATGACCGGAAACGCGCCGGGCAACGACATGCGTTTCTACATGGAACGTGTCGAGGCATCGAGAAACTTTGCGAACAAGGTCTGGAACGCTTCCCGCTTCATCATGATGAATCTTGAGAAGGCGGAAGTGCCGGAGACGATGGAGCTTTCTGCTCTGACAGGCGCCGACAAGTGGATCCTCTCCAAAGTTAATTCGCTCGCGAAGGAAGTGACCGAAAATCTGGATAAGTATGAGCTTGGCATTGCGGTCCAGAAGGTCTATGATTTTATCTGGGAGGAATTCTGTGACTGGTATATTGAGATGGTGAAGCCTCGTCTCTACAATGATGCAGATACGACGAAGGCTGCCGCGCTCTGGACACTGAAGACGGTGCTTGGAAACGCGCTGAAGCTGCTTCATCCGTACATGCCGTTCATCACGGAGGAGATTTACTGCACGCTGCAGCCGCAGGAAGAGTCCATTATGATCTCCGCGTGGCCGGAGTTTAAGGATGAGTGGAACTTTGCGGAAGAGGAGAAATCCGTCGAGACGATCAAGGAAGCCGTGCGCGGTATCCGCAACGTCCGCACCGGCATGAACGTACCGCCGAGCAAAAAGTCACACGTCTATGTGGTGTCCGCAAATGAAGAGCTCCGCGGAATCTTCGAGCACGGCAAAGTATTCTTCGCGACGCTCGGATTCGCGAGCGAGGTGCACATCCAGGCAGACCGCACAGACATCAGCGAGGATGCGGTATCGACGGTGATTCCGGACGCGGTTATCTACATTCCGTTGGCAGAGCTGATTGATATCGACAAGGAGATCGACCGCCTGAAGAAAGAGGAAGTTCGTCTGACGAAGGAGCTTGCCCGCGTCAACGGCATGCTGGGCAATGAGAAATTCATCAGCAAGGCGCCGCAGGCCAAGATCGACGAGGAGAAAGCAAAGCTTGAGAAATATACACAGATGATGGCGCAGGTGAAAGAGAGGCTGGCGCAGCTGATAAAATGAATTATAGAAAACGTCGAATAAAGCTTCAGAATATTACTGAAGTCTGACACATTTTTTGAAAGTCACAGCGCTGCAGAGCAGCGTGTATTGCGGGGCGGCAGAACCGTTTGTCCGGTGTGATGGCGAAGCCATCTGTTCGGGTTTTCGGGGGCCGCCCTGTTAGTTTGCCCATAAGAGATTTGCAGTGTATAATTTCCTATTTTATTTTATCTATCGGAAAGACAGAGTATGTTGTGTTTTCGCTCAAAATTCATATTGTTTTTTGACTCGTGAGTGTGTTAATATAAAATAGAATATGTTTATTCGGTGAAAGAAAGCTTTACATGGGTTATCGGAATCTGAATTCACAAATTGTTCAATCACGATTGAACAATTTGTAAATTCAGATCAGTTATTAATAGATAGGATAAAGTTATTGATTAAATGAATAATTATGGATATACTTTTATGAAAAGAAATTTGGAAAATGGGAAGTAAAAAGCAGGGTGAGAGGTTGAGAAATATGGGGTATAAAATCAGTGAAATTCAGTTGAAAAATTTTGGAATGATTGAAAATTTTACCAGCAGTCAGTTTGCGAATATTAATCTCATAATAGGAAAATGGTCAGAAATGTAATCGACGGGAAAGTTGATTATGACGAAGAAACCGGCAAGTGGTTTTACAAGAATAAAAAGAATCAAAAGTTTTCGATAGGGGCGACTTCTGAGGGTGTAAAAAAGATTGCTATCATGGATCGTTTGCTTGCAAATGGATATCTGGACAGTAACTCGATTATTTTTATAGATGAGATTGAATCGGCACTGCATCCGGAAGCAATTTGCCAGTTTCTTGATATGATTGATATAATTGCAAACGATATGGGGATTCAGGTATTTATTACCAGTCATTCATATTTTGTAATAAAAAAACTCTATTTAATTGCCATGAAAAAAACGGGTTTAGTAAACTGCATTTCTTTGAGTAAAGAGAAGCAGATAAGTGTTTGTGATCTTCATGATGGGATGCCGGAAAACTCTATTATTGACACATCCATTCGTCTGTATGAGCAGGAAATTGAGGAGGTGCTTTGATGACGGTCGTTATTACGGAATCAGGCATGCAATTTGGCAAATATACAGAAGAACAAGTTCAGGATGTATTCAAACGTGAACTGAAGGATGAAATGAGGATTTGGAAGATTTCTGATTTTATTGTTATCAACGAAGCCACGGCAAGAGCCAGGAACTTTATTATATAGGCGGGAAAGGAAGGAGGCTGCCGGATGACACCGAGATTAAAGCTGCCGATCGGCGTTGATCTGTTTGAAAAACTGAGACAGTCGGATTATTACTATGTGGATAAGTCTCTGTTTATAAAGGAACTGCTGGATAACCGTGGCGAGGTGAATCTTTTTACCCGTCCCCGGCGCTTTGGCAAGACGCTGAATATGAGTATGCTGAAAGAGTTTTTTGAGATTGGCATGGATCCGAAACTCTTTGCGAATCTGGAGATCAGCAGGGAGGAAGAACTCTGTGAAAAGTATATGAGCAGGTATCCGGTAATTTTTCTCACGTTGAAAGGCGTGGATGGGCTGAGTTATCAGGAAGCATGCGCAAAGCTGCGCTATATAGTCGGGATGGAAGCTTCAAGATTCTGCTTTCTTGCAGAAAGTGTTCAGCTTACGGAAGCGGATAAAAGCAGATACCGTGCACTTATAGAAGTGAACGGAAAGGGTCAGTTTGCAATGGAAGATGACGTCATGCAGGAAAGTCTGAGAACCCTTTCCGGGCTTCTTGCGAAGCACTTTGGGAGAAAAGTAATTCTGCTGATCGACGAATATGACGTTCCTTTGGATAAGGCAAACGACCGGGGATATTATGAACAGATGGTTATGTTTCTGCGAGGTTTCTTTGGGGGAGCGTTCAAGACGAACCCGGATCTGTTTTTCGCGGTTGTGACCGGATGCCTGCGGATCTCAAAGGAGAGCATTTTTACCGGCGTCAACAACCTGAAGGTAGATACGATCTCAGATGAGCGGTACGATGAGTTCTTTGGCTTTACGGACAGGGACGTGAAAAAGCTGCTGGCGGATTATGGCGTGCCGGAGGCGTACCCGGAGATGAAAGAGTGGTATGACGGCTACCGGTTCGGAACGGAGGAGGTGTACTGTCCGTGGGATGTGCTGAACCACTGCGACAAGCTGCTGGTGAACCCGAAGGCAAGTCCGGAAGCATACTGGGATAACACGAGCTCCAACCAGATGGTGCGCCGGTTTATCGACCTGGCGGATGTGGCGGCGCGGGAGGATATCGAGCGCCTGATTGCGGGGGAGAGCGTAGCAAAGCATCTGCATAAGACGCTGACGTATGGGGATCTGGATGAGGATGTGGAGCACCTGTGGAGCGTGCTCTACCTGACCGGATACTTGACGCTGGACCGGGAAGCGGAGGCTGCGGAGGATGGGCTGACGCGCCTGGTGATCCCGAACAGGGAGGTCTGTGAAATTTTTGTGGAGAAGATCCGGAAGTGGTTTTCGGAGACGGTAAAACCTGCGGCTCACAACCGGCTTTGTGAGCTGATCTGGGAGAGGGACGCGAAAGTGCTGGAGGAGGAGATTGGGAATATCCTCCTCGATACGATCAGCTACTATGACTATCATGAGAATTACTACCACGCGCTGCTGGCCGGAGTGTTTCTGGGTGGAAATCTGCTGGTGCGCTCGAATTATGAGATGGGGAAGGGGAGGAGCGATATTGTGGTGGAGGATGCGAAGAAGAGACGCGCGGTGATCATCGAGACGAAGAGGTCGGCAGACTATGACGATCTTGAGCGGGACGCCAGGAGGGCGCTTGCCCAGATCAGGGAGAAGAAGCATGCCTGGCCGTATGAGCGGAGAAAATATCAGGTGATCCGGTATGGGATATCTTTTTCAGAGAAAGACTGCTGTGTGAGAACAGATGATACAGCATATCAGATGTGAGATAACTTTCTTTCAAGGAAGGTGAGATTAACATGAATAATGAGGTATTTACAATAGAAACTATAGTTAGCTTAGTTAAACCGATTGCCCAAAAGTATCATGTAGATCAGATATATTTATTTGGTTCCTATGCCAGAGGAGAGGCGGGAATAAATAGTGATTTGGATTTTTTGGTATATGGAGGAGAAAAATTTAAACTTACTATGATTTTTTCACTTGCTGAAGAATTACGCGAAGTACTGGAAAAGAAAGTGGATGTGTTTGAAATTCATGAGATTAATCCGGATAGTGAATTTTACAGTACAATTATGAAAGAGAGGCTGCTTGTAGCATGAAATATTCAGACCAGCAACGTATTCAGAGAATATATGACAATGCAGTAAAATTATGTGAATATATGCTGGACCGAGAAGCAGAAAATACGGAGGATGGACTGATGCGTCTGGTGATTCCGAACAGGGAGATTCGTGAAATCTTTGTGGAGAAGATCCGGAAGGGGTTTTCAGAGATGGTAAAACCTGCGGCCCATAACCGGCTTTGTGAGCTGATCTGGGAGAGGGACGAGGGAGCACTGGAGGAGGAGATCGGGAATATCCTTCTCGATACGATCAGCTATTATGATTATCATGAAAATTACTACCATGCACTGCTGGCCGGAGTGCTCCTGGGCGGAAATCTGCTGGTGCGCTCGAATTATGAGATGGGGAAGGGGAGGAGCGATATCGTGGTGGAGGATGCGAAGAAGAGGCGTGCGGTGATCATCGAGACGAAGAGATCGGCGGACTATGACGATCTTGAGCGGGAAGCAGAGAGGGCTCTTGCTCAGATCAGGGAGAAGAAATATACTTGGCCGTATGAGCGCAGAAAATATCAGGTGATCCGGTACGGCTGTGTGAGAACAGATGAATAAGAAAGTTTTAGTGACGCCAAATCATTTATTAATTTTATTAGATGGTGAATTATCTGAAATTGAAGACTTGCGAAATTCTGTTGTACAAAAGATGACAAAAAGGTATAATGTATAAAACGGATGCATGAGAATACGGCAAATTAATTCTACCAGAGTTTTTGGTGTAAAGATAAATCAAAAATGCAGGAAATAAAAAAAGAGAAATATGTGGCAGAAGAATCGCTTTTCACATCACTTATGTATTTAGAGACACACCTAACTTTATAAAGAAAATGGTTTTCGGCTTTTGAATTACGAAAGAGGGCGACAGGCGTGAAGATGTATGTAGGTATTACAGATAAAGACTGGTTTGAAACACTCAGAGAAGAAAAATGTGATGAGGTTAATTTTTGGAAGCCGGGGACTAGTAATTTTCGGGCGTTGGAACCAAATGAATTGTTTTTGTTTAAACTTCATGCGCCGTATAATTATGTGGTTGGCGGCGGTTTCTTTGTCCGTTTTTCCAGTTTGCCAACTTATCTAGCCTGGGATTCTTTTGGAATAAAAAATGGAACTCGTTCATTGTCTGAGCTGCATGATCGAATCCGAAAATACAGAGGCCGAAACGGCATAGTCAGGGATAACCCATCAATTGGGTGTATCATACTTACAGAACCGTTTTTCTTCGATGAAGAAGATTGGATACCAGTACCTGAAGACTGGAAGAATTCCATTGTTCAGGGAAAAATATACTCAGACGAAGAGCCGATTGGAAAAAGGCTTTATGAAACTGTAACAGAAAGATTACAGAGGATACCGTCAGCGTTTAATGCAGAGTCATCTGCAGACAGGTACAGTGAGACAATAACGCGGCATCGGCTTGGTCAGGGAGCTTTCCGGGTATTGGTTACAGATGCATATCAGAGAAGATGTGCGATTACCGGTGAAAAGACATTGCCTGTGTTAGAAGCCGCTCATATCAAACCGTATTCAGAGCATGGTCCACATCTGACAAGTAATGGAATATTGATGAAATCAGATTTTCATACTTTATTTGATAAAGGATATATTACTATTGATCCTGATTTTTGTTTAGAGGTTAGTCACAGACTTCATGAAGATTATGGAAATGGAAAGGATTACTATAAATATCATGGAAACAAACTTTTAGTTTTGCCCAGTCAGGAGAGTCAAATGCCAGCCAGGGAGTTTCTGATGTGGCATAATGAGAATGTATATTTAGGTTAATGACGCAACAGGCTGATTCCATTTGATCGGACTGCGGAAATGCTTTTGGAGATACATGATTTAAAACCATATAATCCGGATATTTCCGTGTTTTTTACTCGGTTGGATACATTGTCGGGTTGCACTCATTTAAAAATCTTAGAGAGATGTGGGTAATGATATGGAGCTAATAGATAATAAATCAAAAACACTGAGGGATGATTTAGCGGTCGAGATTAAGAAAGGCAGCAAGCTGTCTATCGCAGCAGCTTGTTTCTCTATTTATGCTTTTCAGGAATTGAAAAAGGAATTGCAGGATATTGACGAGCTTCGTTTTATATTCACTTCCCCCACATTTGTAACAGAAAAGACAAAAAAGGAGAAGCGTGAGTTTTACATTCCCCGCCTCAACCGTGAGCGCAGCTTGTACGGAACAGAATTTGAAGTCAAGCTGAGAAATGAGCTGACGCAGAAGGCAATAGCGAAAGAATGTGCAGACTGGATACGGAAAAAAGTCACCTTCAAATCAAACGTAACATCCGACAATATGATGGGTTTTATCAATCTTGATGACAAAAACTATATGCCTATCAATGGTTTTACGACGATTGATTTAGGCTGTGAACGAGGAAATAACGCTTACAATATGGTACAAAAAACAGAAGTTCCATTTGCAAAAGCATATATAGATATTTTTGATAGTCTTTGGAACGACCAACGTAAGCTTCAAGAGGTAACTGATGAAGTAATAGACAGTATTACAGCTGCTTACAATGAGAATCCACCGGACTTTATTTACTTTATCACGCTGTACAACATCTTTAACGAGTTCCTTGAAGATATATCTGAGGATGTGTTGCCGAATGAGGCCACCGGATTTAAGAACAGCAAGATTTGGAACATGCTTTATAATTTTCAAAAGGACGCTGCGCTTGCGATTATTAATAAGCTCGAAAAATATAATGGCTGTATTCTTGCTGACAGTGTTGGCCTCGGTAAGACATTTACTGCACTTGCGGTTATCAAATATTATGAGAACCGAAACAAATCCGTTCTTGTACTTTGTCCGAAAAAGCTGACGAATAACTGGAATACCTATAAGGACAATTATGTGAATAACCCCATTGCAGCGGACAGACTCCGGTACGATGTACTTTATCATACGGATTTGAATCGTACACGCGGTACATCGAATGGGCTTGATTTAGGCAGATTGAATTGGGGCAATTATGACCTTGTGGTCATTGACGAATCCCACAATTTCCGCAATGGCGGCAAGGTGGCAGAAAACCCGGACGAGGATAAAAAAGAAAACCGGTATGTGCGGCTTTTGAAAAAAGTTATTCGTGCCGGTGTCAGAACGAAAGTTTTGATGCTTTCTGCAACGCCGGTCAACAATAAATTTCTCGACCTGAAAAACCAGCTGGCGCTCGCCTATGAGGGAAATGCTGACTTGATAGATGAAAAACTGAATACTACGCATTCCATTGATGATATTTTCAAAAATGCGCAGAGGGCTTTCACTACATGGAGCAAATGGGAACCGGAGGACAGGACAACGGAGAATCTGCTTCGTATGCTGGATTTTGATTTCTTTGAAGTGCTTGACAGTGTGACGATTGCCCGTTCCCGTAAGCACATTCAGAAGTATTATGATATGTCGGACATCGGCACTTTTCCCACAAGACTGAAGCCAGTTTCCCTCCGGCCGCATTTGACTGATTTGAAATCTGCAATAAACTACAACGAGATTTTTGAGCAGCTTATGCTTTTGAATCTTACTATATATACCCCGTCCCATTTCATCCTTCCGAGCAAGATGGATAAGTATTCTGAGCTGTTTCAGGACAATCGGGTCAATGTCGGCTTTACGCAGGCGAACCGTGAACAGGGTATCCGGCGATTGATGGCCATTAATCTGATGAAACGTATGGAAAGCTCAGTATATTCGTTCAATCTTACTTTGACGAGGATACGGGAACTGATTCAATCGACGATTGAGACGATAGATAATTATGAACGTTCTTCCGATGTGCGGCTTGACCTGACGGATATTTCGGATGTTGATGAGTTTGACAGCGATGATCAGAACAGTGATGATCTGTTCTCCTTTGGAAGGAAAATCAAAATCGAACTTGCCGATATGGATTATAAATCGTGGAGAGACTTCCTTGTCAAGGACGCAGAAATTCTTGAACTGCTCACATTGATGGTGTCTGATATTACGCCGGAGCATGATTCAAAGTTACAAAAACTTTTAGAGGTGATACAGGATAAGCTTGCTCATCCGATAAATGAGGGTAATAAGAAGATTATCATTTTTACTGCTTTTGCAGATACGGCAAAATATCTCTACGATAATGTCAGCGTATTTGTAAAACAAAATTACGATTTACATACAGCTATGGTTTCCGGCATGGTTGACGGCAGGACGACTGTACCAAAGCTGCGCTGTGACTTGAATACGGTACTGACCTGTTTTTCTCCCATTTCAAAGGACAAGCAACGCCTGATGCCGAATGATCATACGGATATAGATTTCCTGATTGCTACCGACTGTATTTCTGAAGGACAGAATTTGCAGGACTGCGATTACCTTATCAACTATGACATTCACTGGAATCCTGTTCGTATCATTCAGAGATTCGGGCGTATTGATCGTATTGGCAGCAGGAATCAGTATATTCAGCTTGTGAACTTCTGGCCGGATGTATCTCTTGATGATTACATCAACCTAAAAGCAAAGGTTGAGACTCGCATGAAAATTGTTAATATGACCGCGACCGGTGATGATAACCTTTTGAGCGATGAGGAAAAAACAGATCTCGAATATCGCAAGGCGCAGCTTAAACGATTGCAGGACGAGGTGGTCGATATAGAGGATATGACAAGCGGGATTTCCATCGTGGACTTGGGATTGAATGAATTCAGGTTAGATCTGCTCGAATATATCAAGCACAACGATGGGCTTGATAAAACGCCCTTTGGACTTCATGCTGTCGTTCCCGCAAATGAGGAAATGCCAGCGGGTGTTGTCTTTATTTTGAAAAATCGCGAAGGCAGCGTGAACATCAACAATCAGAATCGTCTGCATCCATTTTATATGGTTTACATTTCAAATGAGGGGGAAATCGTCTGCGACCATCTTTCCCCCAAAGCGATGCTTGATAAGATGCGGTATCTCTGCAAAGGGGAAACGGAACCGATAGCTGATTTGTGCCGCCAGTTCAACCGCAAAACGAAGGATGGACGGGATATGAGAGAATTATCAAAGCTTCTCGGTCAGGCCATCGCATCCATTATCGAAGTCAAAGAGGAAAATGATATTGATTCTTTTCTTGGCGGTAAACAGGTTAGTTTTATTGATACTACTATCAAGGGACTGGATGACTTCGAGCTTATCTGTTTCTTAGTCGTGAAAGAGAGATGATACAATGATTGGATTGCCAAAGACAACGGAATTGAACAGACAGCTTCCGAAAAATGCGATATATGCTAAGTTTCAGATGAATACAGCCGAAAAGGAGAGGATTGACAGGGATATTTCCCGTATTTACATCGTTAACGAGATTTCAGCGGAGAAAGTGAATCTGAAAGAAGGCGCAGAGGTAAAGTCCTTTTTTGTGATGTCCGTGTTGCTGAAACGGAAGGACTTTGATGAAAAGAATATCATCACCCTTTCCAAATTGATACCACAGAATATAGTGATGGTGCTGGAATATGGGGGCGAGGCGAAACTGGTCACCTATCGCAACAAATTGTTGCAGACTGTGTGGATGCCGAAAGAGAAATTGTCTATTGAGATGAAAGGTTTAGACCTCGATGCGGCATGGGAGAATATTATTATTCAAATTGGTGACCTGACCATCGAACAGGGGAGAACTCTCGACGAGCAAATCAGCATAGATGGACAGAGAGCAAAACTGCAAAAGAAAATTGATCGGCTGGAAAAATTGGCAAGGACCGAGAAGCAGCCGAAGAAAAAGTTTGAGCTGGCCCAGCAGGTAAGTAAACTGAAAAAGCAAATGGAAGGAGTATTATGAGCGAGCTGAATGTGAACATTCCCAACATACCGGAATCATTAAAGCAGAGTATGGGATATATTGCTAAGATTTCGGAAGCGATGCAACCTGAGTTACTACAGCAAGTTTTATTACATAATCTTACAGAGAATATGAGATTGAATCTATCTCAGATTGATTTCAGTTATCCAGTTCTGACGACAGCAATGAAACAAATCCAAATTCCTGCCATGAGATTATCGGAACTGTTTTCGGGATATCAGTTGAGTTCCAGTGTTACCGCGGCAATCAAGGCGCTGAACGATTCAGCACTTAGAGTAACGTCTGACAGCATCATAAATGCCTCCAGAGTGATGACCGAGTCTTTGCTTACTGCAATACGTTCACCATTTGTAGAATGGCTAAATATCTTCGATTATTCTCCATTCCAGAGAATAATCGAAAGCTTGCAAATCAACATCGGCGCAGTCAAACGGCATCAGGAACTCCATAAGGCTTATTTACAGGCTATGTATGACTGCGAGTGGTTTCCATATGCCGGAATAACTGCGGATATTTCATTGTTTAGAGAAATCAATGAGATTATTGTAACAAGCCGAGGTAACAGTAAGCGCAGAAAGGCACGAATAGATAAAGCTATTCTCGCTTATTATACGCCAAAGGAGATAAAAGATATAAAAAAGGTATGGCGTAATTCTGATTTGGAACCCCATATAAAAAAGATACTCGGCCAAGCAGTTGAAGCTCATCTTCGAGGCGAATATGTACTGACAATTACTTGTTTAGCAACAATGTGGGAGGGACTTATACACTACAAAACGAATGTAACAGAACGACGGCAAAGCAAGAAAACAAAAGAAGATTTTGTAAAACTAATTGCGGAGAATGATTATGAACCAATTTTCTCCGATTACTATGAAAACTTTATAGTCAGTCAGATTAATACAAACGCCGATGTGATTGAAGGAGTTCCTAATCGTAACGGTGTTTCGCATAGTAGGTATAACAAGTATCCAAACAAAAAGGCATCGCTCAATGCAATACTTCTGACTGATTTCATAATAGGTCTGGCTCCAAAGGAAATGGAGGTGTAAGAAATGGATTTAGATAAAAAAGCGATAGAAACTATTTCTGTCAATGCTGTACGGAACGGCATTGTGACTTCTCCATTTCTCGACCAGTTTATTGCGGATAATGATAAAGAGCCGTCTTGGGATGGCAATGTCTATATCTATGAAGACACAAGCAAAAAGAAAAATAAGCTTAAAGGACGCCTACCTGTTCAAGTAAAAGGAAAGGTGAATGATGATTTTTCATCTGACGAGATTTCCTATTCTATTGAAGTTTCTGATTTGAAAAACTATTTATACGATGGCGGGGCAGTTTTGTTTGTTGTTTGTATCAATAATGCCGGAACAGCAACTCAAATCTATTATTCGGAGCTTACTCCGTTGAAGCTGAGATTTTTACTTGATGAAGCTGAGAATCAAAAGACAAAAACAGTAAAGCTCAAAAAATTTCCTGAAGATGGGAATAAGAAAGCAACAATATTTTTGAATTGCTTGCAAAATTGTAAGAAGCAATCGAGTTTCACAGATGCGAAACTCTATTCGCTGGACGAGCTTGAAAAATCAGGTCTGCTTGAGGGGCTTACTATACCATTAGCTGGGGCAGGTGTCTTTGACCCGCAAAAGTTATTGCTTACAAGTGAAGCTTATCTTTATGCCCATATTAAAGGGAGTACTATACCTCAACCGGTAGAACTTCTTCTGAATATGATTTTTACTGAGGAAGAGATTGTCAAAGATGTTATTATTGACGATGTAACTTACTATACAAAATACCATGTCATTAAAAGCGTAGAAAAAACCACTGTGCGATTTGGGGAGAGCTTTTTGATAACATTTGAAAATGATAAAATAGGATACAAAATCAATTATAAGGATTCTTCTAAAATCCGCGTACTTGCTGTTGATTTGGGTTTTCTCCTTAGTTATATTGAGAAGGGATATTTTCAGACTGGTGGTGTAAGATTTCCGTTTGACTCTACTGGAGCTAACTTTAAGAATTTTGATATAGATAAGGAATATAACCGATTATTATTTGCACAGCGGTCGGTGAAGGTACTTGATATGCTCGGTTGCAGAGAAGATTTAGATTTGTCAACTCTTTCTGAGGAGGATATAAGGAATTTGATACGCCTTGCAGTTGCCTTCATTGATAAAAAACCCATATCTGGACTTAATCCGGATTTGTCACCGGTTCTTCTGATGTCGATAGGCGATTTGAAATTTGCACTTGTCTTTCGCAAAAGAGAAAAACCCGGAGAATACTCAGTTTTTGATTTTTTTAGGAGTGATTTTAACGTCATTTATGAAGATTCAAACGGAGAGATGATACCTACATCACAGTATTCCATTCTTCACGCGGATGATTTGTTAAAAATCCAAAATATCCAGCCAGAGCTTTTTCTTCCTTCATTTCAGAAAGTAGAGGCTGAAGATAAATATACAAGGGCGAATTGGTTTTTACTTGAACTACTTGAAGCCTATGATAAATCTAATGATACAAGAAAGGATCTGCTTAAAGCTGCCAGTGAATTATCAAGATGGCTTTGTGATACTCCTGAGAAGTATTTGGACTATCATATAAAATATCTTAACCGTTATCAGGTGCTTAAAAGAGAACGTGGGCTTAATATTGATGAGATAACTGAATTGTGGAAAATCGCCGAAGATAGCATTACGGATGATGTTTATAAACTGGGTGCATATTTGTTGTTAGAGCAACGGATTCCTGCTGAACATTACTTCTCGAAGCTCAGCGAAGAAATTCAAAATGAGTTTAGGAAATACCCTATATTTAGATATTTCAAAATTACGGAGGATTAAGACAGTGGATAAGCTGAAAATGCAGACTGCGAATAAAGCGAACGAAAACTTCAAGAAGTTGGCGGAACTGTTCCCCACTGCCGTCACTGAAGTTATAACAGGCTATGACGAGAAAGGCAAGGCTATTGTTGAACGTGCCATTGATAAAGATGCGCTGATGCAGGAGATTTCCTGCAAAGTAGTTGACGGACGTGAAGAACGTTATCAGTTTACATGGCCGGACAAGAAAAAGTCTGTCCTGTTGGCAAATGCCCCCATCAACAAGACGCTCCGCCCCTGCCGGGAGGAAAGCGTGGATTTTGATAACACTGAAAATCTTTATATTGAGGGTGACAACCTTGAAGTGCTGAAGCTTTTACAGGAAACTTATCTCGGCAAGATCAAGATGATTTATATTGACCCGCCGTATAACACAGGCAACGACTTTGTGTATGAGGATGACTTTGTCCAAAGTACAGACGAGTACCTTGTTAACAGCGGGCAGTTTGACGAGGATGGCAACCGTCTTTTTACAAATACAGAGAGCAATGGCCGCTTTCACACCGATTGGTTGAATATGATTTATCCAAGATTAAAATTGGCAAAAGATTTGCTCAGCGATAATGGGGTTATATTTATAAGTATTGATGATAATGAACAGGAGAATTTGAAGAAGTGTTGTGATGAAATTTTCGGCGACGATAACTATATAGGGTGTATATCAAATACTAATAATCCTAAGGGAAGATCTGATGATAAATATATTGCAACAGCTCATGAATATTTGTTAGTATATGCAAAAAATGTGAATCAAGTTATCTGGTATGGATTTGAGCCAACGGAAGAAATTACAAAGCGCTACAATAAACTAGATAGTTCTGGTCATCGCTATCGTGAGATAGATTTGAGAAAAACAGGAGAAAACGATTTGAGAGAAGATAGGCCAAACTTATTTTATTATTTTTACTATTCTAAAATCACAGGTGATTTTTACCCCGACAAGAATGATTATGTTAAGAATGGATATATTCAAATAAAACCCCAAAGAGAGGATGGCAGAGAAGGAAACTGGCGCTGGGGAATTGAAACCGCAAGAAAACAAATTGAGAATTTAATTCCCAAATTTATGCCCACAAGACAAGTTTGGGGAATAATGCAAAAGGATTATCTTGAAGGCCGAGCATTAGTTAAGCCCACAAGCTCTTGGACTTTTAAAGATGTAAACAGTGAAAGAGGCACTGAAGAATTCGTTAATTTAGGATTTGATAAACGAGTTTTCTCCAAACCAAAGCCAGTGGGAACCATACAAAGATGTCTTAGATTGGCGTCAAATGGATTTGATATTATCCTCGATTTCTTCTCCGGCTCTGCCACCACAGCCCATGCCGTGATGAAGTTAAACGCCGAGGACGGTGGACACCGTAGATTCATTATGGTGCAGCTTCCCGAGCCCTGTGCTGAAAAGAGTGAGGCGTACAGAGCCGGCTACAAGAACATCTGCGAGATTGGCAAAGAACGCATCCGCCGCGCTGGTAAGAAAATCAAAGAGGAAAGTCCGCTCACTACACAAAGCCTTGATGTCGGCTTCCGTGTTCTGAAATGCGGTACTTCCAATATGAAAGATGTCTACTATCACCCCGATGAGTTTGGGCTGTCGATGTTTGAAACCGCTACCGACAATATCAAAGAAGACAGAACGCCGGAGGATTTACTGTTCCAAGTAATGCTTGATTTGGGGGTATTGCTTTCTTCCAAAATCGAAGAAACAATCATAGTGGATAAAAAGGTATTCAATGTTGCTGATGGTTTTCTGATGGCCTGTTTTGATGACGATGTGACCGAGGAAACTATTAAGGAAATCGCCCAAAAAAAGCCGTATTATTTCGTCATGCGTGATAGCTCAATGGCTAATGACAGTGTGGCGACCAATTTTGAGCAAATTTTCGCTACATATAGTCCTGACACGGTAAGGAAGGTGTTGTAAATGAGGCAAATAACCGAAATAACACGGAGAGATATATTTGCTTTGTTTATGTATGGGATAGATATAACAGATTTTTGGGAAAACAAGCGGATATATTATGATTTTTGTGGAAAACTCAGTGAAATTGATTTCTTGAAGCGCCTTTATGACCTTAACGCTTTGCCAAGTTATGACAATCGGTTTGAAAATGCTGAAAGCGATATACGACAACATACAGTAAACAATGATGATTATGAAAAAGGTTGGGTTTTTGAAGATGACCGTTTGGGATTACTGAATGGTGACGATGAGGTGCTGCTGAAATTCTTGTGTGCTGTGTTTCATCCTGCTGTAAGGATTGAAACAAGTTACTGGAAGGAACTTCTTGATGCTGTAAACGGATTATTGCGGAATGACGGTTATGAACTTTATCCCGAAAACAAGATTTCAGGTCGAGATGTTTACGCATGGCGCAGATATGACCCAGAAGCAAGTGCTTTATTTGTCCCTTTTTCACAGAGACATGAGCAGGAGATAAAATCGAAAAAGTTAAAGCTGTCATTGAATATGAAAATTCGGAATCAAATATACAAGTTATTTGAAAAGTATTCTACCATCTATCGGGAATCTGATGATACAGGATGGCAATATGATATGTCGACAAGTGAATGTGTTTTCCGAGATATTTCTCAGTTTTATGTACCAAAGTGCTTTGATGAAAAGGGAGATTATGTTGAAACTACAGATATGAAGCAATTCATACTGCATAATTCCCCATATTATGTATTCGATGCAGTTGAGTTTTATGAGAAATATAATCGTGATAGTGACTTTGCTGCCCGAATAAATGCTTTTTTCAAATTAAATGCAGTAGCATACAAATTGGATCAAGGATGTATAGAGAGTATACTTGAAGTGACTATCGACAAAAAGGATGTATCTAAAATTTCCGAAAAGGGTTTGAAAGAATTACTCAATGAGGCAGATAGATACTATCGTTCAGGAAATAAGCAGATTGCAGTTGAAAAACTATGGGATGCATTTGAAAGGATGAAAACTTATTATTCCCCTGCGCTTGACAAGGCAAAATCGGCAGACAAAATTATTGATAATATGAGTGGTTCTGAGCCGAACTTTAAATCTTTGTATCAGGCAGAGTTTAAGGATTTAACTAATATTGGGAATAAATTTAGAATCCGTCATCATGAAACGACCAAGATTGATATTACAGATAACCGTCAATATGAATATTTTTATAAGAGATGTCTCTCGTTGGTTTCTGTTGCTATTCTATATTTGGAAGGGGGAACAAACGAGTGAAGCTTAATTTTAAGATACAGCAGTATCAGACTGATGCGGTTGACGCTGTTGTGAAGGTGTTTGCTGGTCAGGAATATAGTGAAAAAACAAGCTATATTCGGGATTTAGGCAAGGTCTCTACCGATACTTACCAGCAAATGAGACTTATATCTGATAATGAGGAAACAATGGAGCTATTTGATCCTCTGAGTGATACTGGATACAAGAATGCGATGGTGGAGCTTTCGGATGAACAGCTTTTGTATAACATTCAAAAAATACAAAGTGAGAACAATATCAAGCAGTCTGCTTCTTTGAGTCGCGAGTTGGGATGCTGTTCTCTCGATATAGAAATGGAGACTGGCACAGGCAAGACTTATGTGTATATCAAAACGATGTTTGAGCTGAATAAGCGATATGGTTGGAGCAAGTTTATCGTTGTGGTTCCCTCTGTCGCCATACGAGAGGGTGTGAAGAAATCCTTTGAGATAACGACTGATCACTTTATGGAGTATTATGGAAAAAAGGCTCGCTTTTTTATCTATAACAGCAGGAATCTCAATCAACTGGATAATTTTTCGCAAAGCTCCGGTATCAACGTAATGATAATCAACACGCAGGCGTTCGCATCCTCTTTAAAAGAGAACGGCAGAAGTAAAGAAGCCCGTATCATCTACTCCAAACGCGATGAGTTCGGTTCCCGCCGACCGATTGATGTTATCAAGGCGAACAGACCGATTATCATTTTGGATGAGCCGCAGAAAATGGGCGGCGAGGTCACGCAAAAGGCGCTGAAGAATTTCAACCCGCTTTTTAGCTTGAACTATTCTGCTACTCATGCTAAGCGGCATAACACGGTTTATGTGCTTGACGCGCTTGACGCCTTTAACAAGCGGTTGGTTAAGAAAATAGAAGTCAAGGGTTTTGAAGTAAAAAACTTCAGAGGTACAGATAGTTATCTGTATCTGGAACAGATTATCCTTTCCTCAAAAAAGCCGCCTATGGCTAAAGTAGAGCTTGAAATCGGATATAACAAGTCTATCAACCGTGAAACACGGATTTTGGGTGTTGGAGATGATCTTTATTATATCTCGCAGCAGATGGAGCAGTATAAGGGATTCACCGTATCGGAGATAGATCCGCTGCGTGGAACGGTAACTTTCACAAACGGTGAGGTTATCAAGGCCGGTGAAGTGGTCGGTGATGTTTCTGAGAAGGATATACGCCGCATCCAAATCAGGGAAACTATCATTTCCCACTTTGAAAAAGAAGAAAAACTCTTTAATATGGGGATAAAGAACCTCTCGTTGTTTTTTATTGATGAGGTTGCAAAGTACCGCCAGTATGACGCGGACGGGAATGAGGTACTTGGAGAATACGGGAAGATGTTTGAACAGGAATATATCAATGTCCTGAACGAGTACATCACGCTGTTCGATACTCCATACCAGAAATACCTGCGTTCTACTTGTAGTGATGTTTCTGCCGTACATAAGGGATATTTCAGCATTGATAAGAAGACTGGCAGGAACATTGACAGTCAGCTCAAACGTGGAAGTGAGTTTTCAGACGATATTTCCGCTTATGACCTGATACTCAAAAATAAGGAGCGGCTATTGTCCTTTGAGGAACCCACGCGTTTTATTTTCTCCCACTCGGCGCTGCGTGAGGGCTGGGATAACCCCAACGTGTTCCAAATTTGTACTTTGAAACATTCTGACAGCAATACTGCCAAGCGTCAGGAAGTTGGGCGTGGGCTACGGTTGTGCGTGAATCAGGCCGGCAACAGAATGGATGTGGAGACCTGCGGTGAGACAGTTCATGATGTCAATATGCTGACGGTCATTGCCAGTGAAAGTTACAAGACGTTCGTTTCCGATTTGCAGAGTGACATTAAGACGGTACTGTATGACCGGCCAACCGTTGCGACCAGCGAGTATTTTACCGGAAAATATGTGAAGGTAAACGATGTGCCTACACTCATTGACGACAACGCCGCTAATGCCATTGATTTTTATCTGATTTTCAATGGCTATGTGGATATGAAGCGTAAAGTCACGGATAAATACCGGAGCGACGTTGCAAACGGTACGGTCGCGCCTTTGCCAGAGGAGCTTGCGCCTATGGCGGAAGGTATTCATATACTTATCCAGTCTGTATATGATGACAGTATTCTTGCGGGTATGTTCCAAGACGGCCATGAATCAAAGGTTAAGGGCAATCCACTCAACGAGAATTTTGCGAAGAAGGAGTTTCAGGCTTTCTGGAAAGAAATCAATCATAAGTATGCCTATACAGTGGAATTTGACAGTGAGGAATTGATAAGAAAAGCAATCGATCATATCAATGACAAACTGTTTGTTTCGGAACTTCAGTACACCACCACTGTCGGCAGGCAGAAAGCAAAAATGGATGAGTATGAAATAGAGAGAGGAACATCCTTTGGCGGTGAGAAAACGAAGACGCGAACTTTAAAATACGCTGAGGCAAGCCGAGTTCCCTATGATCTTGTTGGAAAAGTGGCAGAAGGTACGGTTCTTACACGGAAAACCGTAGTACGGATACTAAAAGGGTTAAGCCCCGCAAAACTGTTAATGTTTAAGTATAACCCGGAGGAATTTATTTCTAAAGTGGTCAGGCTTATCCGGGAACAGAAAGCGACGATGATAGTCGAGCATATCTCCTACAATCAAATTGAGGGGGCATACGACAGCACTATCTTTACTGCCGATAAAAATACGCAGAGCTTTGAAAAGGCTTTCCTTGCAAAGAAAGCCATCCAGGATTATGTGTTTACCGATGGTTCCGCTGATAAAAGCATTGAAAGGACTTTTGCCGAAGAATTGGATGCTGCGGAAGAAGTCTGCGTTTATGCGAAATTGCCAAGGACATTCCAGATTCCTACGCCGGTTGGGAATTATTCTCCCGACTGGGCAATTGCTTTCTATGAGGGGACGGTAAAACATATCTTCTTCGTCGCAGAAACTAAAGGAACGATGGAAAGCCTGAATTTGCGTCCCATCGAACAGGCAAAGATTTCCTGCGCAAAGAAGCTGTTCAATGAGATGTCCACCAGCAAAGTGAAGTATCATGATGTGGACAGCTATCAGAGCTTGCTGAACGTAATGAAAAACTTATAATAACTGAAAGGCAGGAAACATATTATATATCTTTTCGGATTCCGGAGACTGTGGTACAATGAAGCAGACAATAAATCAGGAGGATTCTTATGGAGAGAATTGATACTTCCAGAGTTAACCGAATCAAGCTGGATTCTGTAAATAAGATGATTAACGTGGCCCGGAAATATCCGTTTGTAAAGCGGCTGATTATTTTTGGGAGCAGCGTTACCGACTATTGTACGGAAGAAAGTGATATCGATGTCTGTGCAGATGTTGATTGTCCGGATAGAGGGCGCGACTTACACAATCTGCATGTTGAACTTTGTAAAACGTGTGATGCCAACTGTGATATATTGATTTATCGGCGTTTAAATGGACAAATAAAGAAGGAAGTCGATAAGAAAGGGGTAATCGTATATGCTGCTTGACTTTTGTATTGTTCAGGGAGGTTATTATGGATAGAAAGATGTTAGAATTCTCTGTGTTTCTTATTCATGCGCTGGCCGAAACATGGAACAGAACTTATGGACAGGTATATCAGATTTTGAATGAATCAGGAATATTGGACGGCTATATTTTACCTTGTTATGACGTGCTTCATACGCAGGGGAAGCAGTATCTGGTGGAAGATATCACTGAATTTGTAAAAGAAAAAGGAGTTCATATATGATTGTGTATCATGGAACAACACTGAAAATACAGAAACCAGATATTGAGCACTCAAAAGCACATTTGGACTTTGGTGCAGGATTTGATTGAAAATAAAGCGGAATTGTTCAAGAAGCAGTGGGCGGAGATGTGGAGGAAGACAATCTGAAAATGAAATTGGCGGCAGAGAAAATTTCCTGCCGCTTTTGATGCCTTAGTATGCAGAAAAGCTGCCAGTGGCAGGTTCTCCGTATGATAGGATATTGACAAAAAGCAATCAAATTGTTATACTCATGATAGAAAAAAATAAAAAACATATCATGCACTCTGCGGAGGATAAAGTATTGAATATAGATAAGAAAGACATAGAACAGTATCTTTCCGGGGTGAAGGAAGCTGTTGAGAAAGACAACTATCGGCTGGATCGGAATGCCAGGCGGTTGGATAACATCAATTTGTTTCTGGATTATGTTATTGACGAGGCAAAAGCAAAAGAAATCATATTGAGCCTTACTGTAATGGACTTTTCGGAGATTCTGCAGAATGAGCATAAGGGCTTTGAACATGAGAGACTCTACGTATTTGGGAAGGACGTAGTTCTTTTGGAGAGAAATGGAGCGGAAGAAAAGACGGTCTCTCTGTATATCAAGTTCAATAAGCTGGAGAACTGTTTTGTAATTATTATTTCGTTTCATGAACAGAAGTATCCGCTTACATACTATTTCAAATAATCAGGAGGCAAGTCAGAGGTGACCATTATGACAGAGAAGGGAAGAAAAGATTTTTGTATAGAATGCAGGAGAGAGACGGAGTACCTTTTGCAGAGGAAAGACATTGTAAAGAATATAAGGGATAAGGATTACACTTTTGGAATCACTGTGGCCGTCTGTGCTGATTGCGGTGAGGAAATGAGCATTCCGGGTCTCATTGATAAGAATGTTCAGGAAATCGACGAGCAGTACAGGGCGGCAGAAGGGATTGTATCGATTGATGATATCGAAAGGCTGATGAAGATTTATAAGATCGGAAAGGCGCCGCTGTCCCTGGCGCTTGGATTCGGGGAAGTAACCATACCGAGATATCTGGAAGGGCAGGTGCCATCTAAAGAGTATTCGGATATCATCAAAGCGGCGCTTTCGTCCCCGGCATACATGAAGCAGAAACTCATGGAGAACCGGAAGAAACTGACGAATGCGGCATACAGGAAAGCTTTTGCCGCGGCAGAAAGCATAGAGCGTCTGTTTTCCGTTTCAGATAAGATGCTCAGGGTGATTGCGTATATTTTTGAAAAGCTGGAAGAGGTAACACCGCTTATGCTGCAGAAGCTGCTTTACTTTGTCCAGGGCGTTTATTCCGCGTTGTATGGGAAGCCGATCTTTGAAGAGGATTGCAGCGCATGGGTACATGGTCCGGTTTATCCGGAAGTGTATGACCTTTTCAGGGATTTCAAATATAATCCGATTGATGACGCGCGGTTTGCACTTTTGGAAGGTAAGGAGGATGCCTTGACGAAAGATGAGAAACGGGTGACCGACCTTGTAGTAAATACTTTCGGTATGTATAGCGGAAAAGTACTGGAGAAGATCACACACAATGAGGATCCGTGGATGGAAGCGAGAAAAGGATATGGCGACAGCATTCCTTCCAGTGAGATTCTGCCGAAAGCGAGGATTATGAATTACTATATCTTGATGAACCAAAAATACAGCATAGATACCGAGAATGGTCTGCGGACTTATATTTATGATATGCTGGATAAGGCATCATGATTCACAGTGACGATTCCCGCCCTCCTTCGCGCAGCGTGTTTCATGCTGCGCGAAAACGGTGGAATGTAACGTCGTTAAATTACACCAGCATCTGTCAGGAAATGGTGTCGGCTTCTGCTGCGGTGGAACGTGGCTTCTGCGCGCAGAATTGATACATTTCCTCATAAGCTTCCAGTTCTTCTTCGGATTCCGGCAGCGCCGGGATCAGGCCGGTACAGTCTGTTGCGGAGCAGGCGTTTCCCATGTGACCGTATCCGTCGAGTGATACGTGGGGAATGCCGTATCTGTCGGTATCATTCGGGTTCTGCGCGGAAGGACTTTCATATTTTTCATTCATTGCTGTGGTTTCTCCTTTCGGTAGTGCCGCAGTCCGGTACAATGCGGTGTGTTGCATCGACGCAATGATTTTTGTGCGGACTGCGGCCTGATAAAGGAATCCCTGCCATTTTTCGAATCAAAATACGTTGTACAGGCTTCGCGTGTCATCGAGCTGCAGAACTGTGACGTTCCATGATCCGAGGAAAGAGGGCAGCGCTCCAGATTCAGTATTTCCGAAAAGAGGATTTCTCATACTCATATCACAGCAGGGTATTTTCCAGCGCCTGCCGCAGCTGTTCTTCGCGCGACGCGAACTGCAGCCGTTCTTTCAGCCGGTCAAACAGCGGCGAGGGATGTTGTTTTAGAAAGGAGACGGCCAGTTTGTTCTGGTAAATCGAAGAAACAAACAAAGTGAGTTCCGGTCCGTCGGCTTTTTCCAAAAGAAAGGCGCAGCGCTCCAGCATACGGAGAAGTTCGTTCGCCGTCGCCCGCAGGGAATCCTGGCGGGCTGTTTTCTCTCTTTCAAAGAAAATCCTGTCCTCTGATCCGTCCGATGTCAGCCTGACAAGATCAGACGTCAAATGATTTTCAGATCCGTCTGCCAGCGGGATATTCGGACAGAGCGGGGCCGAAGCAACCAGCTGACCATTGTTGTCTGCGGAACCAGATGGCAACCAGCTTTCAGGTTCATCTGTCAGCGGGATATTCCGGCAGAGCGGGGCTGGTGCGGGCATCTGCGTCTGATCATCGCTGGATTTGGGATTGGACGACGCCCTGCCACAAGGAGGAAGGACGCCGGAACTGTCAGATCTGAATACGGGTACCGCGCTGCGGCAGCGGTACGCGAGATCCCGGAGCTCGTACAGGATCTGCCGCGTATTCTGGATTTCCTCATCGGAGGACAGGCCGTGCTGATGCCGGATCGAGAGTATTTCTTCTTCCTTTTCCAGAAAGGGTCTGACCGCCGCAGCCAGGGAGGACAGCTTTTGCTGTTTCTGGAAGCGGTCAAGCCGTTCCAGAACATTGCCAAAGAGCTGAAGCTGTTTTTGCTTATGTTCCCAGGACTGCAGCTTTTCCCCGAGAAAGGAGAGGGAGAGATGTACGAACAGCAGTTTTTCGTCGAACGGCGCCTTTTGCAGCAGCCGGAGACAGGCCGCCGCGGCTTCTTCATCTCCGGAAAGCATGGCCGTCACGGGCAGGTTTTCTTTTCTGGAGATAAAAAACTGATAGTAACCGGTGAAATCGCGCGCGAGTTCTTCCATGTGCAGGTATTGTCCGATCAAAGCGGGGGTCACGGGAAGATGCAGAGCCTCATACTGGAGAAGAAGATATGACAGATCTTCCCAGCCGCGGGCAGTCGCGAAAGTTTTGCTCGCGTAAGTCTGCTCCAGCATATAAAACCGGTTGCGGTGCGTATCCAGGTAAGCGAGGATGGAGCCATGGATGCCGGCTTCGAGAGCATAGGCGCGCCATGCGTCATAATCCGCCTCCACTGTGATATATTTCAGGCGGTCGAGCGTGGCGATGTCAAACTCGCGGACCGATTTATTGTATTCCTGCGGATTCCCGGCGGCGGCAAGCACCCAGCCGTCCGGCAGGCGGTGGCTTCCGAAGGTCTTGTTCTGCAGAAACTGCAGCATGGTCGGGGCCAGTGTCTCGGAGACGCAGTTGATCTCGTCGAGGAACAGCAGTCCTTCTTTTTTGCCGCTTTCCTCCATGCACCGGTAAACGGAGGCGATGATCTCGCTCATCGTATATTCCGTGATGGAATATTCCTGTCCGTCGAAGGTGCGGCTTTTGATAAACGGAAGTCCTACAGCACTCTGGCGTGTGTGATGTGTCATTGTGTAGGAGACGAATCCGACGCCGCATTCCTGGGCGGCCTGCTGCATGACGGCTGTCTTGCCGATGCCGGGAGGACCGATCAAAAGGACCGGCCGCTGGTGGCGGGGCGGAATCGCGTAGCCTCCCCGGGCGTTTCTGGCTGTGTAGGCCAGCAGAGTATGTTTAATTTCTTCTTTCGCTTCTCTTATATTCATAGTAATTATCCTCGTGGGTTACTTTCTCGTCTGATATACGTTTCGCGAAGGCTCCGGGTGCCATTGATACCTGTCTGAAAGTGTCTGCTGACGCAGTTCTGAATCCTGTGCACAAGATCTGCAGATCCGAATCCTGCGCGCAGAATTTGTGGGCGAGTTCTGAACTCAAAATTATCATGCTGAAAAATTCGTGTTATCCGATATCTGTGCAGATATATTGTCCGGTTTATTGTACGCGGAGATAATATTTCAGTCAGGGCTTATCTTTCGTATATATCCGGCAGATCCAGATTCAGCCGGATTCCCCAGTCGGGGATTTTCTGTTTTTCCAGCCGCCGGTTCAAAAATACGAAAGCTGTGTCAAAAGGCGGCCGGGATCGCGGGTAAATGCCGTCCCCATCGGTAAAATAGAGCAGCCCGCGCAGCCGCCGGATTTCCTTTTTCTGGATCAGAGTATTCAGGTAGTCGAATACGGGGCGGAAATCCGTATTGCCCAGTCCCTGGATTTTCAGGCTGGGAAGCGCTTCTTCCCATTGCTCAACGCTCGTAAAGATCTGGTGATCCTGTATCATGGAGTCGCACTGGATCAGGTGCAGCCGCATCCGCGAGAAGAAGTTTTCTTTCTGCCGCAGGATGTTCCAGGTTTCCTCGAGGAAACGCCGGACAATCTGGCCGGAACAGGAGCCTGAGGTGTCGATCGCGATTGCGAGTTCGTCGAGCCGGTTTACCTCGCTGTATTCGAGTGGTTCCAGAAAGGGCATGTTCTCATAGTAAGTCAGTCCATAGCAGTACGGAATGTAATCAAAAGAGTCCGGATCCAGAATGGGTTCCTCGCGGGGGACTGCGAACTGGTGCAGAAATTTCCGGTAATCCATCGCATCCCGCTTCTGCAGAGCGGCGTCTTCGGTATCTCGTCCTGCCTCTTTATTCTTATGACCTGCTCCGTTCGACAGAAACGTGTTCAGTTTGCGGCGCTGATCCACCCATTTGTCTGCAAGTGTCTCCTGTAACCGGAGAAAGGAAGAACGATGTCCGTCCGCGGCAGATTTTCTGCCGGAATTGTCGTCTGCTGAAGCGCGGGCCTGTTCCGGGAAGCTGTCGTCTGTATCCGGCGCTTCCTCATACCAGAATCGATGCGTGTCGCGGGAACACTGTACGGCGAGTTCCTGCAGAGACGGGGAAGCCTCCAGGAGGGGAAGGAAAAAGGAGGCGTCCAGGTAATTTAAAGAAGAAAATCCAGAGATCGCCGACGATAGTTGTTCCGCAAAAAGATCCTGATCTTCTTCCAGAAGCAGCCCGGTCATAAATTCCGCCGACAGATCGCATGCCTGATCCCACAGATTTTTCCGATTTTCGGCTTCCGTATTTTTGTCCTGTCTTTTTTCATACCCGGAAATTTCCCGCTGGTCCGTGTATTCCTGCGAATGCTGTTGTTCCTTATGGGCAGGAGGCGGAGATGTATCAAAAATCTCAGTGCAGTTCTGAGAGGTTCTTCTCAGGCGTTCCTGACAGCTTTGGTCCTGGAACATGTGCAGACAGAGACAGTGCACGTGGACGTGCAGATAAGCGTGCTTCAGCCGGTCCGGGGACTGAAGAAATTCTGCGCAGAGCAGAGTCGGTTCGTAGTACAGATGACTGCCGTCCGTTCCGAGGGCTGCTTCCATGCGGGGAATTTTTTTGCAGGTTTCTGCTGTAGAATTGTTTTTCATTTGGAATGTTTCGTCCGGAGTCCCGTTTTTGCTGGAAATTTCCTGGAGTTTTCTGTCTGTCGGAACTGCCGCCGAAACGGTTTCCATCTGTAAAGCGGGAACAGGAGTAAGCTGACCAAAAATTTCCGGAAATGCCGGAAAACGGATCATGAATTCTTCCTGCAGCAGACGAAGGATCTGGCCGGACAGGACAACAACCTGCCCGGAGGACAGAGCGGATCCGGATTTTACGCCGGAACCCGCAGGAAGGTTCTGTATGGAAGGCTGGCACAGCCTGCTGTCTGAATCAGAAGATGTTGTGTACATTTTATCAGCTCCGCTCATTATTCCGGGGAAACTGGTCTGCAGGAACGGTTTGATTATATTCCATGAAAAGAATAAAGGCAATGAGTTTCCGCTTCTGGATGGATAAAATATTTATCAAGAAATGTGTTGACAAAGTTTCTGCCGGATAATATTATATAACATATAATATTGAATAAGGAATAATAATAGATTTTGCACAAAGTATGCTGGAAGGAAAAGGAGGACGACAAAATGGTGTTTAATACAGGGGCGGCTCTGCTCGACGCGATCGTCCTTTCGATCGTATCCGCGGAGCCGGAAGGGACTTACGGTTACCGCATCACGCAGGAGATGCGGAAGGTGCTCGAGGTCTCAGAATCTACGCTGTATCCTGTGCTGCGGAGGCTGCAGAAGGACAGCTGCCTGACGGTCTATGACAGGGAATACGCGGGAAGAAACAGACGGTATTACCAGGTGACAGAGCAGGGAATGGCGCAGCTGAACATGTATCGCGGAGAGTGGCAGAGCTATTCTGCGAAGATTTCTTCGATATTGTTTTCAGGGAGGAACGGGGAATGAAAAAAGAAGAATTTTTGAAGGAGCTGGAATATCTGCTTTCTGACCTGCCGGATGATGAGAGGGAGGAAGCGGTCGGATATTACCGGGATTATCTTGATGAAGCCGGTCTGCAGGATGAGGAGATTGCCGGGAGGCTGGGCAGTCCGGAAAAAGTGGCGGCTGAGATCAGAGCGGGGCTTTCGGAGAGCGGGCAGGGGGAGTTTACGGAGCGAGGGTATCAGGATGAGCGTTTCCGGGAAGCTTATCATGTGCCGGATCAGTATGCCGAAATCGTGACTGTGGATGGAGAAATCTGTGGAGATTCTGAATCCGGGAACGCCAGGGATGCGAAGAGGGAGAGAGAAGCTGAAGACAGCGGATGGACCTCTTTTGAAAAAGAAGGAAAGAGCTGCCGGGAGGAATGGAGCAAGTGGAGAAAGGAGCGGGAGCAGCGGTTTGAGCGTGCCCGGGGACAGTGCGGCGGCAGACAGGAACAAAGGTCGGAACGTACCAGGGAACGTCAGGAACGGAGATCGGAGCGTGCCAGAGAAAGATACGAGAAGTATCAGGGGCGAAGAGACCGGCAAAATGCCGGAGAGCCGCGCTGGTGGGAGTACAAGGGATCAAAAGGCCGGCAGTCCGGCGGGGCAGATGATGTCTGGGAAGGTGAAGTTGTGGGTCATGGGAGATCCGGCGGCCGGACTGACAATGGGAACAGGGGACTGATTATTTTTCTGCTGATTCTCTTTTTTGGCCTTCCGGCGGCCGGGACTGTGATAGGAGCCGGGTTTTCGATCGTAGGGGGCATTCTTGGAGGAATTTTTGGCATTTTTGGAGGCGTGTTCGGTCTGGTTGCCGCTGCTTTTGCGGCAGCGCTGGGGGTCTTTGGAGGAGGAATCGCCCTGATTCTTTCCGGTGCGGCGGACTGGACAGCTCCGGCAGTCAGTCTGATGTCGATCGGCGGCGGATTTCTTCTGCTGGCGCTGGCCATGCTTCTGCTCCTGCTGACCAAATGGGGATGCGGCACGGCGGTTCCGTGGATGATCCGCCTGATCCGGGACATCGTTCGGACAGGTTTTGAGTGGCTGCGAGAACTGTTTGACAGAATTTTCAGGGACAGGAGGGAGCGCTTGTGAAAAAAATGACGAAGCTGCTGCTTGGCGCGGCATTTGTTTTTGGCGTGATCGGCGGCGCATTCTGTATTGCCAGTTTTTGTCTTGGTTTCAGCGGAAGTGATTTCGCGCAGGTGATCCAGTCAGGCAGATCGTATGTGACGGCTCATCCATCCGGCGTAAATTTTTCACAGCTGACGCAGGATGACATTGAATTCGAGCAGAGTTATCGAGGGGTTGAAATCGATGAGCTGAGTCTTGATATTTCCGCGATGGAATGCAGGCTGGTTCCCTGGGAGAGAGAAGAATGGAAAGTTACAGGCTATCGGCTTCCTTCGGACTTCAAATGCAGGGAATCCGGCGGAGTGCTGAAAATCAAATCCGGGGGCGGCCAGTTTCTGTCCTGGAATTCTCAGAAAGAAAATGCCTGTCTTGAGATTTTATTTCCTGAGAGCGCGGTGCTTAACGGACTTGAGATTGATTCCGGCGTCGGTGATATCCTGATGGAAGATGGAATTCTTGTCTGTGATGAAGCGGATGTTGACTGCGGAATTGGAAACTGTACGCTGCGCATGGATGTACGTGATGAGCTGAAAATTGAGTGCGGCGTTGGGGACGTCTCGCTTCTGCTTATGGGGACGGAGACGGATTTTGATTACAAACTGGACTGCGGCGTCGGGGACATCACGGTGAATAAAGGTGTCCGGATGCCGGAGGGGAATACCGAAACCGATCAGCAGAACCAGTATGACAGTGCGGACGCGCAGCGTCCGGGGGAAAGTATGACATATGGAACAGAGTATGCGGTGAGCGGAGCAAAAAGGAAGGTGGACCATGACGCAGACCGCGAAGTCAAAATATCCTGCGGGGTGGGATCCGTGACGCTGGCTTTTACAGAGGAATAGTACTGGGGAATTCAGTCTTCAGGAAAGGCTGACGACAGAGACAGACCGGATGGGTAACGGTTTTGACAGCACAAAAAGAATGAAGGAGGAATGAGAAATATGAAAAAATTATACAGATCAAAAGAAGACCGCAAACTGTTCGGAGTATGCGGGGGCCTGGGACAGTATTTTAATCTTGACGCTACGATCGTCAGGCTGGTGTTTGTCATTCTGGGGCTGATGCATGTGGGCGTACTGTTCTATATTCTGGCGGTGTTTATCATACCGGAGGAGCCGTATTAAATTCTCCAGGCGGCAGGTGATGCCCGCAACGAGGGCATGAAAGTTTACTGTGTATAATTTTCAAAAAACAGACCATACTCCTATCTGAAGCAGCTCGCAGAAAGGAAACATGAAGGGCAGAGAAAGGAGTATGGTTTTTATGTCGGAAAAGAACAGAAAAATTGTGTGGGAGGAGCTCAGTCCGGATGACCGGCTGAAATATGAGATCGCGGAGGAACTGGGTCTTCTCGAGAAGGTGAAAAACGATGGATGGAAAGCGCTGACGGCAAAGGAAACAGGCCGGATCGGCGGCATGATGACGCGCAGGAAGAGGGAATTGAGACAGGAAGCTTCATGATCCATGTAGCCGGGAACAAAAGCGGTCTGCCGCAGATCGCCGGAATCTGAAACAGCACTGGAAATGAAACATGAAGGTTACAGTTCAGACCAGGCCGAAGCACTTGCTGCTGAGGCCGTAAGAACATGAGTCAAATGACAGTTTGGGCTTCGCGAAGCGAATTTGCATGCCCAAACTGTATGTTACTGGGCACGGAGTGAACAATAACACATGGAGATCACCGGTACTGCACGTAGTCCAGAAAGCGTTTGACTGCGAGCGACGCGGTTTTCCTGCTGCGCAGGGCGAGGCCGATGTTCCGGTAGGCCGGGACATCGAGTTCCTTTGCGGCGATATGATAAGGAATCCGGCGCAGGCTGAGTTCTGGCAGAATGCTGATGCCCAGGCCGCTTTCTGTCATTGCCATGATGGCAGAATCGTCCCATGTCGTGAAATGAATTTTCGGATTCAGATCCCAGCGCTCAAAGATTTCGGAAATTTCTGACTTGCCGCCTTTTTCGAGCAGCAGGAACGGTTCGCTGCACAATTCCGTCACCGGGAACCGGTCATAGTCCGCGAGCGCGTGGTTTTCCGGAAGAATTACAAGCAGACGCTCCTGTTCGAGGAAAATCGTCTCAAGGTCCGGGTGAGCGGGCAGACAGAGAAAACCGCAGTCCACGCGTCCGTCCAGGATCCACTGCTCGATTTCCGTGTAATCGCCGACCAGCAGTTCATAGTCGATATTCGGATAATCTTTCTGAAATTCCGCGATGATGTTGGGCAGCCAGTGCGTCGCCACGCTTGAGAAGGCGCCGATGCGGATCAGGCCGGACTGCATGCCATTCAGGTCGTCGATTTGAATCTGCAGCCGCTGATATTCCATACATACATTTTTTACAAAGGGAAGAAGCTGCAGGCCGTCCGAGGTCAGCTTTACGCCTGCTCTTCCACGTTCAAGAAGGGAAACTTTCCATTCCTTTTCGAGGTCGTGAATCATGCGGCTGATTCCTGACTGGGAGTAGTTCAGGGCGTCCGCCGCCTTCGTGAAGCTTCCGTATTCCACGGTTTTGATGAAAGCAAGATATTTCTGAATGTTCATATCCATAAAACGTCACGTCACATCCTTTCCGGGTTGATTTTTGTTCAGAATCCACCTGCGAATCCTGCGCGTGGGATTCGGGTCTGCGTCAGCAAACATTTTTTTATCTGATATATCTGATTTTGTCATGGATCTTATGACAAACATTCGCTTTTATAATTCACTTTCTTATGCTACACTACCACAGTGCGAATTGCAAGGGCAGTTTTGTTTTCAGGACATTAACTTCCCCCGCAGAAAAGATGCAAAGGAGCAGAGTCATGGGATTATACCAGAACAGAATTGTCATGAAGATCGGAACGTCCACTTTGATGAACGAGGTCGGGAAAAGTGATCTGCGCAGCATGGAGCATCTGATTCGGGTGCTCGCGGATATCCATAATATGGGATATGAGCTGATTCTGGTATCCTCCGGGGCGATTGCCGCCGGCGTGAACAAGCTGAAGCTGAAATCAAGGCCAAACAGCCTGCGCATGAAACAGGCGGTTTCCGCAGTGGGACAGTGCAGCCTGCTTTATCTCTATGACCGGTTTTTCGGAGATTACGACAAGACGATTGCCCAGATTCTTCTGAACGCGGAGGATATGGAGCAGGAGGAAAAGAAAGCGAATCTGACGAACACGTTTGATTCCCTTCTGGAGCTGGGGGTTATCCCGATCGTCAACGAGAACGATTCCGTGAATTACTCGGAGATTGAGTCAGCGGATCATTCATTCGGGGACAATGATCTTCTCTCAGCCGTTGTCGCCACGCTCTGCAAGGCAAAAAGGCTCGTCATTCTGGCCGACATCAACGGCATTTACGACAAGGATCCGCGGAAATTTCCGGATGCAAGACCGATTGAGCGGATTGAACAGTTTGACGAGACCGTCTACTCGTACACGGCGACGCGCGGTTCGCGGCGCGGCGCGGCGGGGGTAAAGACAAAGCTGCATGCGGCTGAAACGGCCACTGCGAACGGGACGGATGTCGTCATCATGAACGGGAAAAACCCGGAAGCGCTGTATGAGATTTTGAAGGGAGGCAGCGCGGGCACATTGTTTCCGGCAACGCGCGCGGATGCCTGGCGGCATGAGGCGCCGCAGCATCACAGATGAAAGTCCGCAGGACAGTTGGCGGATGGATTTGCGGCAGGCAGTTCACACTGTGTCTGCCTCGCGGAGTGCTGCTGCTGATCATGACAGAAGAGAGTGACAGTAGCGCAGAGTTTCACAATACTACATAATAGTCAGGAGTCTTGTTTATGAAAATGTCAGAAGTTGTTGTATTCATTATTTACCTCGCATTTATGCTGGGGATCGGCCTGTTCTTTTTTATTAAGAACAAAAACGGCGGTGAGAAAACGTATTTTCTCGGCGACCGTGAGATGGGTCCGTGGGTAACGGCTCTCTCGGCAGGAGCGTCGGATATGAGCGCCTGGGTGCTCATGGGTCTTCCGACTTCCATCTATGCGCTCGGCGTCGGCCAGGTATGGATTCCGGTCGGACTCGCGATCGGCTATACGGTCAGCTGGATTCTGGAAGCTCCGAGACTTCGCCGTTTCTCCATCGTTGCGAATGATTCCATCACGGTACCGCAGTATCTGGCGAACCGCTTCCTCTCAAAGTCACATGCGCTTCAGGTGATCTGCGCGATCGTGTTCCTTGTCGCGTATACGGTTTACGCGGCTTCCAGTGTGAAGGCCTGCGGTACACTGTTCAATACCGTTATCGGTATGGATGCGCAGACAGCCATGTATCTTGCGGCGGTTATTATCGTCGGCTATACGTTCCTCGGCGGATTTTCAGCGGTGTGCTGGACCGACTTTTTCCAGGGCCTGCTGATCCTTGGCGCCATGCTGATCGCGCCGATCTTTGCGGCGGCTCTGCTCGATACGGGAGCGGGCAGTGAGATCCAGGCAGGTTACTGGGACGCGTTCTCCGACTGGAAGGCAATTATTTCCGGTCTTGCGTGGGGCTTCGGATATTTTGGAATGCCGCACATCATCATCCGCTTTATGTCACTGAAATCACAGAAGGATCTGAAAAAGTCTGCGAAGATTGGAATTACCTGGACGATCCTGATCGTTATCTTCGCGGCTCTGATCGGTATCATCGGCCGTATGTTCCTTGGCTATGACGAGCAGATCAACCAGAACTCTCTTGTATTTATCGAGATCGTGCGCCGGATCTTCCCGGGCATTATCTCCGGTATTCTGCTGTCGGCAGTCCTTGCGGCGTCGATGAGTACAGCGGACAGCCAGCTCCTCGCGGCGGCGTCAGCGTTCGCGAGCGACGTCTACAAGCCGATATTCCGCAAGGGAAAATCCAGCGACAAGGAAATGCTCTGGATCGGCCGTGTGGTCGTTCTTGTGATCGCGGTTGCGGCTCTGCTGATCGCGTCCAACCCGAATGCAGGCTCCATCATGGACCTGGTGTCGAATGCCTGGGGAATGTTCGGTTCCGCCTTCGGTCCGACGATCATGCTCAGCCTCTTCTGGAGACGGTTTAACTTCAAAGGCGCTGTGGCCGGCATCGTGGTCGGCGCTCTGGTGGACGGCGGCTGGTACATGTTCCTTTCCTCAACCGGAATCTATGAGCTTGCGCCTGGGTTCATCATCAGCCTGATCGCGGCGGTGATCGTGACGCTCTGCACGGAGGAGCCGTCGAAGGAAGTCGAGAAGCTGTTTGACGACGCAGTGAATTATACAGAATAATTGTATTTTATGCGCAGGCTCGGGCAGGGAAACCAGCTGCTGACGCAGCCCCCGGGCCGCGCGGGCGAGCAGGAGGGCAAACCGCCTCCTGCTCGATCACGTAAATTCCGGTTAATGATAGTTTTCAACTGTGATTTTCTCATATTTTTCCAGGACTGGCAGGTAAATGGTGAAACAGGTTCCTTTTCCTTCCTCGCTGGTGACGCGGATCAGGCCGTCGTGGGCGTCTACCAGCCGCTGGACGATGGCAAGTCCCAGGCCAGTGCCTTCGCCGGGTTTTTTTGTGGTAAAGAAAGGAATGAAAATCTGATCCAGAGTTTCTTTGTTCATGCCGTATCCGGTATCCAGGATAGAAATACGGTAGAACCATTTTTTCTCTTTTCCCCGGAAGAAGGGGTCTTTTTTGTGTTTTGGCTTTATGGCCTGTCCCTCGATGGTGAGAGTTCCGCCGCCTTCCATGGCGTAGATGGCATTGTTGCACAAATTGACGATCATCTGGTGAATCTGTACCGGGTTGCCCATGCAGACGTCCTTTTCCGCATCCAGATTGCTGAGTATGGTGATATTCTTCGGCTTGACCGCTTCCGTGATAATCAGTGCCTTGCGTATAGCTTCCCCGATATGGGTGGGCTGAAACATTTTTTCGGCATTTTTACGGCTGAACTGAGTAATCTGGTCGATGATCTCCTTGGCTTTTTCCGCCGAGTCGAGAATTTCACACATGTCCTCGTAGTTCTCATCTTCTTTCGACATACCTGACAGGATCAAGGTGGAATACCCCATAATGGGAGTCAGAAGATTATTGAATTCGTGCGCGATCCCGCCGGTCATGGTGCCGATAAGCTGCAGACGCTGCTGGTGGGAGAGGGTCTCTTCCTGGCGGTGCAGCTGTTCCAGCTGTTCGTTTACCTGTTTCAGATAAGCGTTTTCTTTCTCAAATTTAATCCGTTTCGTCACGGCATTCCACAGAAACAGAAGAAAAATCAAAAAGATGGTCACGAGAAGGATCGTGATCAGAAGGATCCGCATCGCGGAGTTCTGTACGGCGCTGGTAATTTCACTGTAGTCGATTACCGCGCTGATACTGAGGAAATCATCCGCCAGATGTACCGGCTGGTAAGCGGATACTTTCTGCGTCGGTCTGGGCGGATTTTCTGCCCACCAGTAAGAGCGGTAGATTTCCACGCCGGTTTCTTCCTTCAGCTGGTGTCCGACCAGAACTTCCAGTTCACTGTAATCAAAATCCGGATACTTTTTCTTCCGGTCTGCCAGCACATCAATGCCGATCTGGGCTTCCACCTGGTGCATCAGGATGATACCCCTGGAATCTTTGATCATCACGTAGCCGTTTTCGCCCATTTGAATGTAGGAAGCCGTTTTCTCGTATACCTTTTGCATGGGAACCAGCAGCGAGAGTTCTCCGCCGGCGGCGCTGGCGGCAGAGAGCCGAAAATAGAAGCTGCCGGTTTCGTCGGTCATGACGGCAAGCTTTTGAAACTGGCTGTCGGAGCCCATGTTTCGGTGAAGAGAGTAGTCTTTGCGGGTTCCGGCTTCGCAGACGGTATCTCCAAGAGTAAAACAGGCATAGGATATTTCGTCTGTCCTCCCCTGGATCGCCTGAGCGAGAAAGTCATTCATTGGTTCCAAACTGCCTCTGGACGCCGCATCTTCCGCCGTCTGAAACTGCTGCAGGGCGGTCAGATTTTCCGCTGTCCGCTGGAAACTTTCCAGGTAGACTTCGATATTATTGGCCACACTTTCCGTGATATTGATGAGCCGGTCTTTCTGGCTGTCGAGGATGGTCTGCTGATGATGGCGAAACTCCAGGGCCAGAATCACCGCCACCAGAACCAGCAGTCCGGCCAGTATAATGGCCAGTATGATCACAAACCTGTGGTCCCTGGCGCTTTTCTTTGGTATATTTTTATTCATCGTCTTCTCCTGTATATGTATTTCCGCAGGCAATAAGTCAGGGGCCATGTCTGCGGCGTGGGATTTTTTGGAAAAGTAAAAAATATAAATTTCATTATACCTGAAAAGTCCTGTTTTTCCATAGTGTTTTTCTAAAATTGCATGGTTCATTTCACGGCTGTTAAGATCATTTCATGAATTTTCCGGTTTTTGTATTTACTTTTTCTCAGATTTTCAGTATGATATGAAAGTCAAAAGCAGGTTTTGGAAGGAGGCTGCGTTTATTTATGGAAGACAAAGTTCTTATCGTGGACGACGATCCCAGTATTCAGCGGCTTTTGAAAAAGGTAATGTACAGCAATCGTCTGGCGGCGGATGTGGCTGCGAGTGCGGAGCAGGCGCTGAAGCTTCTGACGATGAATACATATGCTCTGATTCTGATGGATATCACGATGGATGGGATGGATGGATTTGAAGCTGTGGAGAAGATCCGCGCTGCGCATAATATAACGCCGATTATTATTGTCAGTGGGAAAAATGAAGATTATGATACTTTGTACGGACTGGAGCTGGGAGCGGACGATTACGTGACGAAACCTTTCAACCCGGTGATTCTGGGGGCAAAGGTTAAAGCCCTGATCAGGCGCAGTGAACATCTGCGGACATTTTCCTCAAATCTGCTGGCCGTGGGGCCGTTTCAGTTTAATAAGTCCACGCTCCGGCTGAAGAAAGAAGACCGGGAGATTTTACTTTCTTCGAAAGAAACTCAGCTGATGGCTTTTTTTATGGAACATCCGGGGCAGGTATTTTCAAAAGGGCAGATTTATCAGGCGGTCTGGAACGACACGGTTGTGGATGAGAATACGGTCACGGTGCATATCAATCATTTGAGGAGCAAGATTGAAGATAAACCAAAATCTCCCTGTTATCTGATGACGGTCTGGGGACTGGGATATAAATTTGTGGTTGATCCGGAGTGAGAGGAGAAAGAAAGTATTTTTACGGCAGGCAGATTGCGAAACAGCTGTTTCCTTTTCGCGGGCCGCGGCTTGAGGCTTTTGTCTTGCAGACGCAGTTTTCTGAGAGACGAGAAAGCAGAGCGGATAAAAAGGCAGACATGCAGGAAGCGAGTCTTGAATTGCGGCGGCGGGCCGAAACCCATACAGTGAGTTTCGGCCCGCCGTCTTCCATGATGCGCAGGCACGCATATGGAAATCAGCTGCTGCCGCAGCATGCGGGCCGCGCAGGCGAGCAGGAGGAAAAACCGTCTCCTGCTATGTAAAAAGTGCCGTTTGTTTACAGAACCATAATTCCCAGAATGATAGCGAAGATCATACATAGGATGGAGAACGCCCACACGTAGAAGAAGCTGGACTTGATATGATCCTTGATATCTACTTCGGCCAGACCTACGCCAAGGAGTGTAGCCGGTACCATAGGGCTGATGAAGGTCGCGCAGTTACGGCAGACAACCATGGCTACTGCGATAGGCAGAGCAGCGATTCCAAAGCTCTCGCCGATTCCGATCATAACGGGCAGCATGCCGTAGAAGTAGCTGTCGGTATCGAAAGCCAGAGCCAGCGGTACAGACAGAATACCGATAACGATAGGAAGATGTCTTCCCAGGAAATCGGGCAGAATCTGTGTGATGATGCCGGCCATACAGGTAACAACGCTGTCCACGCCTTCGACGTTCTTGACCAGAATACCCATCAGGACAGCGGCGCCCATCAGGGTGGAGCACATCATCAGAGCAGGCGCTGCGTGGAGATTGATGACCTTCTTGTGCATGTTGGCAGTGAAGCCATAGTTAACAAACAGAGCGATCGCAACACCCAGCATGAACGGCAGGTAGTCAGGAAATACACCCCAGACCAGCATGGCGATAACCGCGATGGTCAGAATGATGTTGAAGAAGAAAAGATTGGGGCGTGCCAGTTCGTTTGTCCCAGAGGCGGAAGAGCTTTCCTCTGTCGTGACGGTTCCCTCTGATTTTGCCAGTTCGCCGGCAAGTCCGGCGCCGCGTTTCTTTTCCTGAACGCCGGCCAGGATCGCGTGTCCCAGTACCAGGATAATACCAAAGATCTGGATGGGAAGCAGGGTGTGCCAGAGACCTGCGGACTCAATGCCAAGCACTGTAGCGGCACGCATGGTGGGGCCTGCCCACGGCATCAGGTTCAGGATACCCATGCCAAGAACGGCGACTCTCAGCAGCGTCGTGGGACGCATGTGCATTTTCTTGTAGACCGGAAGCATGGAAGGAACGACGATACAGAATGTGGAAGCGCCGCCTCCGTCCAGATGGCCGATCAGGGCGATGACAGCGGTCATCACTGTGACGCCGATGACATTGTCGCCGACCAGTTTCATCAGTTTGCCGATGATTACGTCAAACATCCCCGCATCGGTCATAATGCCGAAATAGAGTACGGAGAAGACGAAAAGGGCAGCGGTGGGGCCGGTGCTGGAAAATCCCGCCTTAATCAGATCCCCGATATTCTCAAAGGTGTAGTATCCGCCGATAACCAGAATTACGGCGAGAATAGCAGGGAAGGCAATGAATGCCACGCTGGGAAGGGTTTTGCTCTGAAACAGAACCACCACGATCACGGCGATGCAGAGAAAACCGAGAATACCAACTACAGTTGTACTCATACACTTTACCTCCTGTAAATAATATATTTCTGCCGTCTGTCCGCGGCAGAGTCTTAAAGTTCGCATTCTATTATAAAAGACATATCTTAACATATACTGAGGAATTCTTAAGGTTTGTTAATAATTTGATTAAATTCCCTAAAAAACATGGCATGGATGTGGAATGGTCTGGGCAGTTTGTATGTCCGGATCACTGTTTCACCTTGCGGAAAACAGAGGTTTTTTATATACTGAAGGAAGAACCACAAAGTGGATTGGAGGTGGTAAGAAGCATGCCGTATAAGAAAAAAAGGCTCCCATTGGGAACGGAATTTTTTGATGAACTGAGAAAGAAGGACTGTTACTATGTAGATAAAACAGCTCTGATCAGCGAGCTGATCCGCAGTTCTGCAGAAGTGAATCTTTTCACCCGCCCGCGGCGTTTTGGGAAGACGCTGACTATGACCATGCTGAAATGTTTCTTCGAGATCGGCGGGGATCCGGCAATTTTTGACGGGCTGGCAATCACGCGGGAGACGGAGCTGTGCAGGAAATACATGGGAAAATTCCCGGTTATTTTTGTGTCGCTGAAAAGTGTGGACGCGGACAGTTTTGAGACTGCCAGAGGACAGATGGGAAGCGTGATCGCGGAGGAGGCAGGACGTCTTCGCTTTTTATTGAAAAGTGACCGCCTTGATGATTTTGATAAAAAAATTTTTCTGGAACTGATGAGCTGGAAAATGGGAGAGCAGGCGCTTTATGACAGCCTGAGAACATTGACCCGGCTGCTGGAAACGCATTATGGACAAAAAACGATACTGTTGATCGATGAATATGATGTTCCGCTGCAGAAAGCGTTTTATGGCGGGTATTATGACCAGATGGTGCAGTTGATCCGCGGTATGTTCAGTCAGGCGCTTAAGACCAACAGCAGTCTGGAATTTGCGGTGCTGACTGGATGTCTGCGGATTTCGAAGGAGAGCGTTTTCACAGGAATGAATAATCTCAGGGTATTCACGATTGCGGACACGAAATTTGATGAGTATTTTGGCTTCACGGATCGAGAAGTCCGGGAAATGCTGGAATATTATGGACTGGAAGAGTCTTATGAGCGGGTTAGAGAGTGGTACGATGGATACCGGTTCGGCAGCAGGGATCTGTACTGTCCGTGGGATGTGATCAATTACTGCTTTGATCTGGAGTCGGATCCGGAGCTTCCGCCTCAGGATTACTGGGCCAATTCCAGTGGGAATGACGCAGTCAGACAATTTGTAGAGCAGCAGGACGTGAGCGTGACCAGACAGGAGCTGGAGGAGCTGACAGCCGGCGAAGTGGTCAGAAAAGAAATTTATCAGGAGCTTACGTACCGGGAGATGTACAGTTCTGTGGAGAATCTGTGGAGCCTGCTGTATATGACCGGTTATCTGACAAAGCGCGGGGAAGCCAATGGACGGGTGGTCCCGCTGTCGATTCCGAACATGGAGATCCGCGATATTTTCAGGACACAGATTCTTGATCTGTTTAAGGAAAACACAAAGAAAGATGGAGAGACCGTGCGGGAATTCTGCAGCGCGCTTAAAAATGGGGACGCTGCAAAGGTACAGGAACTATTCGGTTTGTACCTTAAAAAAACGGTCAGTATCCGGGACACTTTTGTGAAAAGAAATCTGAAAGAGAATTTTTATCATGGGATTCTTCTGGGGATACTCGGATTCAAAGGAAACTGGTATGTATTCAGCAATTATGAGACAGGGGACGGTTACGGAGATATTCTGATCGAGACAGAGGACGACGAGCTGGGAATTGTGATCGAGGTGAAATACGCGCAGGACGGCGACCTGGAGAAAGGAGCGGAACAGGCGCTTAAGCAGATACGTGAGAGGAGATATGAAGAAAAGCTGTATGATGATGGAATCAGGAAGGTACTGCGGTACGGCATTGCCTGTTATAAAAAGAGATGCAGCATAGTTCTGGAGGAAACGTGCAGACCGTCGGATAAATGAAACAGGAACAACTGTACTTTAAAGGGAAGGATCAGTTTCTTTCATCAGCTGTAAGTGTTTTTCCGGTCTGGCATATGGTAGGATATTGTTTGTCAGCACCGGCCGAGGCAGGACATGGATTGCAGAAGCGGGAAAGGAACGGAGCGATCCGTGGACTTTTTGCTATGGTGTGATGTTGGGAACAGGTCATGCTTTTCCATGCAGGCATAACGCATGACTGTTTGATTCTGGTATCATGGCATTAGTCTGCGGCACGGGACATGAACGTCTGCCGCGCGGATGCGTTCGGCGCAAGAGGGTGTCTGACAGAAAACGGAGGTATACCAGATGGAAAACATCAGAACAGAAAATATTCTTGAAATTGATTTCCTGAGCAAGTATTACGGAGGGAAATCCCAGAATCAGACGAAAGCTCTCGATGGCGTCACGTTTCAGGTTCTGGAGGGAGAATTTCTCGGTATCATGGGCAGCAGCGGTTCCGGCAAGTCGACACTTTTAAACTGCATTGCGGCAGTGATCCGGCCGACTGCCGGCAAAATCGCCCTGCGCGGCGCGCAGATACAGGATATGGAAGGAAAAGAACTGGCGGAATACCGCGGGAAGAAAATCGGTTATCTGTTCCAGAATTTTGAACTGCTCGATAATCTGACCGGCCGGGAAAATATTCTGCTTCCGCTGTCGCTGCACGGTATTTCGGAAAAAGAGAGCCGGGAAAGACTGCGGCAGCTTGCGGATTATCTGGAAATTGCGGATGTACTGGATAAATTTCCGGCGCAAATGTCCGGAGGGCAAAAACAGAGAGTGGCGGCGGCGCGGGCGCTGATCATGAAGCCGGAGCTTGTTCTTGCGGATGAGCCGACCGGGGCGCTTGACTCCAGAAACGCGAAGGTCCTGATGGAGAAGCTGTCCGGGCTGAACCGGGATGAGAACGCTACAATCCTGATGGTCACGCATGATTCCGGTGCGGCGAGCTATTGCCGGAGAATTTTGTTTATCCGGGACGGACGGATTATCCATGAGCTGCGCAGAGATACTCCGGAGGAGACGCAGCAGATGTTTCATGGACGCATACTCAAAGTGATGGCGCAGATGGGAGGAGGCAGCGAAAATGTTTTATGAGAAATCTCCCGGAATGTTCCGGACGCTGGTCCGCCGCAACAGCAGAAGAAACCGAAAAGAAAACAGTCTGTTTTTCCTCTCTCTGCTGATTTCGATCATCGCGTTCTACATTGTCCTGTCGCTCTCCAGCCAGGATGTCATGCTGTTTCTTCAGAAAATGGAGAGTGACGCGGTGAATAAACTGATGGCGATGATCCCGCTTTTCTATGGAATGACGCTGATCATTCTGTTCTTTTTGATTTACTATGCCGGAAGTTTCCAGATGGAACGGCGCAGCCATGAGTTCGGAATGTATCTGATGTTCGGACTCCGCCGACCGAAACTGTTTCTGCTGCTGCTTGCGGAGGATTTTTCCGGCAGTGTTCTGGCGCTTGTGATCGGGATTCCTGTCGCCGTTCTGATCTCGGAGCTGACGAGTCTTGTGACGGCGAAAGTCGTCGGGCTGGGAATCATTGGACATCAGAGCTCCTTTTCTCTGCGGGCGGTGCTGTGGACTGCGGTGGGATTTCTTCTGATCAAATCTGCGGCTTTTCTGGTGCTCAGCGGAAAGATCGTCCGGCAGGAAGTCGGCAGTCTGCTGCTGGATACGCCCAAAGGGGTGAAAAAACAGAAGCCGGCGGCGGTTTATCTGCTGTCGCTGCTTGTCGGGCTGGTCTGCCTGACGGCGGCGTTCGGGATGGCTGCCGGAGGAATCTCGTGGAGCCAGATAGACAAGATGGGGTATACGCTTGCACTGGGACTTCTGGGGACGGCGTTTTTGTTTTACGGACTCCGTTTTGCGATGGATTTTCTGGCACGGAGGGGGAATCGTGCGTCATTGTCTGCGGACCCCAGGAGAGTGAAGGAAGACTGTTCTTTTCAAAACCTGCAGGTTTTTGATTTCCGGCAGCTCGAGGAGACGGTAATTCATCATTCCGGTGCGATGGCGGTCAGCTTTCTGCTGATCCTTGCGGCTCTTTGCTGCTTTGGTTCAGGCGTGGCGATCGCCCGGGACAACAACTGGTCAAAGGATCATGTCCTTGATTACACGTTTTCGGATGAAGCGGAGAATGAAAAAACGGTACTGGCTGACAGGGGACTGGATACGTATTTTTCCAGCTTGTTTGAGATGAAGGTGGGTCATATCCGCACGACAGAAGATTATGAACATGCATTTCAGATGGAGACGGTCATGGACGCTCTGGCCGGGCTGCCCGAGTCCTATGCGCGGGAGATTCTTTTAAATAATCTCGGCTATGCGACTGCGCCGCGTCTGATCTCCCTGACCGGTTATAACATGCTGCTTGATGCGGCAGGACTTCCTGTGCTGAAACTGGAGAAAGGGGAGGCCGGCGTCTACATTGATCCAGAGTTTACGGATGACGAGCGGACCAGGATACTGAATGAGATTTTGTCCAAAGAACCGGAAGCCGTGCTGGACGGAACGGCCATACGTCTGACCGGGGAGGTGCAGACCACGGCTCTGGTCACGGATCGGATGCTCACGCTCAGCTTTGCTCTGATCCTGCCGGATGAGCAGTTTGAATATTATACGCAGGGCGATTACAGTGTTTATCTGAATGGAATTTTAGGGAACGAAGCTGTGGAGGGGAAGAGCCTTCTGCAGGCAATCTCCGCCATGAATCAGAAGCTGGATGAGGCCGGTCTGCCATATGAGAGCTATCTGCAGAACATGGGGCGTCAGCTGTTTTACACGGTGGCTTCGAGCTACCTGACGATCTATCTCGCGATCATATTCCTGGTTGTCGCGAATACCGTCATCGGCGTGCAGTTCCTGATGGGGCAGCAGAAAGCGGGACGGAGATACCGGACGCTGGTGCGGCTCGGCGCGGATTACGGAACACTGTGCCGGTCGGCGGCCAGACAGATCAACTGGTATTTTGGAATCCCGGTCGTACTTGCGGCGATTGCCAGCCTGTTTGGTGAAAGAGCGCTTTTGACAGGCCTGCTCTCATTCGAGATGAGAGAAAGCATCCCGGAAATGATAAGACTTTCTGTTCCGATGCTTTTGCTGCTTTTTGCAGTTGAGTATCTCTACATCATGCTGGTCAGAAGGACCAGCGCCCGGTATCTGCTGACGTTGATGGAGCCGGAGCGGGAGGAATAAAAGTATTGGAGGATTTATGAAACGAATTGCGGTTGTGGAGGACGACGCTCTGGTGCGGGAGGAGCTCTCGGAGATTCTGCGCAGGGCGAATTATGAGGTGTATGAAATCTGTGAATTTGAAAAAGCGGGAGAGCGTTTGCTGGAGCTCTCCCCTGACCTTGTTCTTCTGGATCTGAACCTTCCTGGCGCCGGCGGCTTTGAGATCTGCCGCATCCTGAAGCAGGCGGGCTCCATGCCGGTTTTTGTGCTGACCTCCCGCGATCAGATGCAGGATGAGCTGCGTGCGCTGAAGTTAGGCGCGGATGAGTATCTGACAAAGCCCTGCAGGGCAGAGCGTCTGCTTGCCCGTCTGGAAAACATCCTGAAGCGGTATGAGGGGCGCAGAAATCTGCTGGAAGGGGAGGGATTTCTCCTTGACCGGCAGACTTATACGCTGTACATTGACGATACTTCCGTAATCCTTCCCAAAAATCAGGGGAAACTGCTTGAGGTGTTTCTGACGCGCCGGGATCAGCTCATCACGAAAGAGGAATTGTGCCTTGCCGTCTGGGGAACGACAGAGTTCATCGACGAGAACGCGCTGCAGGTGAATCTGACGAGACTGAAAAAGACGATGGCAGTCGTGGGGATGCGGCAGCGGATCGAGACGGTGCGGGGAGAGGGGTATCGCCTTGGGTTACAGCAGCAGGCTTGTGCTTATGTCTCCAGGCCTCAGCCATGAACGTTTGTCGTAAACATTTCGTACAGCGCTGATTATCGGGCAGATGACAGTATTGAAAAAGCGGAGTGGGATTAGAAGAACAGAAAAGGAATGAGGCTAAAAGAAGTTTAATTGACAGGACGGAAAAGGGATGATGAAGCGATATGAAATATGACTGGAATTTTCTCCGGCAGTCGTTTCCGTGGCTGGCGCTTGTGCTGGGAGTTGATTCTTTTGCGGCGGTCCTTCTGTGGCTCGCGGATGCGGCGGCATTTCGGGCGCTGGCAGCGCTGATTGTGCTGGCGACCGTTTTTTTGTTTGCGGCGGTATGCGGAATTCTTGGGTGGCAGAGCCGCAGAAGAATACAGGCGTTCCGGGATTTTCTGAATGATCCGGATACCGGTCATGAGGAAACACTCACAAAAATGTCGGGAGCTGCGCAGGAAGAAATCCACGGACTGGGGGAACTGCTGCGCGAAAATCGGTATAAATATGAGCAGGCGCAGACACGGCTGGAGGAATATGAAGAGTATGTGGAAGCATGGGCACATGAGATAAAGACACCGATCGCCCTGCTGACGATGCTGCTGGACAATCACAGAGAGGAAATCCCGGAGGATGTGTGCTTCCGGCTGGATTATGTCCGCAGCCGCATGCAGGAGCTCACAGAGCAGATGATGTTCTGCGCACGCCTGAAAAGCGCGCAGAAAGATTATCTGTTTGAATACGTCAGTGTCCGCGCCTGCGTGGGGGAGGTTATTGAGGATTACCGGCCGCTTCTGGAGGAAAAACAGTTTCAGGTGATCCTTCGCGTTCCGGATCGGGAAATATATACGGATCGGCGCAGCCTGCGGTTCATGCTGAGTCAGGTCGTCAGCAACGCGGTCAAGTACAGCGGCGAGGAGCCGGAGCTTGTGATCGAATTATTCAGGGGCAGAGGGGGAGAACCGGATTTTTTGATTTCCTCAGGCGAGAAGGGGGCATTTACTTGCGTATGTCCGGAGGATCCCGCAGAGATGCTGATTGAACCAGGAGAGGCTGAAATACCAAAAGCAGGACGCAGGATGGATGGAAGCAAAAGATCAGAATTTTCAGACGGATTGGCTGGAGAGAAAAACCAGGAAATTCTGGAAAGAGCGGAACAAATTGGGATCTTACATATCCTGGCCGGACTGTCCAAAGATGTGGAGAAAGATGTGCTTCTTATCCGGGACAACGGCAGAGGAGTGAAAAGCTGCGATCTCCCGTATATTTTCAATCGTGGATTCACGGGTTTCTCCGGCGAAGAGGGAAAGAACGCGACTGGGATGGGGCTGTATCTCGTCCGGGAACTTGCTGGGGAACTTGGAATTACACTTGCCGCAAGTTCTGCCTGGAAGGAAGGATTTGAGCTGAGGATGGGGTTCCCGGTTGTATTAGAAGAAAAATGATTCGCGCTGCCCTGTCTGCAGGGTATGAATGTTTACTGGGCGATGGTGAGTGACCTGTATAGGAAATTTCAGTGGATTTTTATGGCATAAAAATTTTTCAAACGAAAAAGATTGACAAAAATCCTGATATATCGTATTATATTGAATGAAATAAATAAGATATGTCATAGAATGTAGAAATATCAGACCCTATTCTAGATTCTTCTATTATCATAGTCTCTCTTTTTAAATTCACCTCAGTTCAGAGGAACCATCAGCGAAAATATAAAAGTATCATTTAATCAGAAAAAATATAAAAAGGATTGTGTTGATCGAAAAAAACTGATACAATGAGTGCAGATAAAGATTTACTTTTTAGTATAGCGGCTGTGAGGTGCTTCAGAATCGCGTAAGCATGAAATGCGGAGCAATTTGTGGCATCATGGGGAAAAAATTCATTTTGACTCCAGCATCATGACATGTCGGAAAGGAGATTTATGGAGGAAAAACAAAAACATGACAGAGTCAGCAGACAGGAAGCAGCCGAAGAAAAAAACGGAGAAAGAGGAACTTCCGGGGAGGCGAACAGAAAAAGAAGAAATAATGAGAGGAATGTCGCGGGGAAAGACAGTGAAAAGGAAAATGCCGCGGCGGAAACCGAAGAAAAAGAAAGCGTTGACAGCAGCAAAAAGGATTCACGGCATACCGTGCAGCAGCATGAGGACGCAATCCTGAAGACTTCCATGCAGTTCTTTGCGGATGAGCTGCTTCCCTGTTTTGGAATCGAAGGAAAGGTGGTTTCCGTTGCGCCGACGGAGCTTGTTCAGCTGGAGGTGCATAAATTCTTTCAGGATTTCAATCTGGTGATGGAAAACGGAGAGTGGAAACATTTTGAGTTTCAGAGTAAAAATGAAGGCCTGAAAGGTCTGAAGCGTTTTCGTGCATATGAGGCGCTGGCCGGGTATCAGTATAACGTGGAGATCGTGACATACGTGCTGTATTCGGGGAGAGTACGCAGTCCGATGACAGAGTTTACATCGGGGATCAATACATACCGGATCCAGCCGATCATCATGAGAAACCGTGACGCGGATGATCTGCTTGCCGGACTGAGAGAAAAGGCGGACAAAGGAGAGGTTATCACGAAGGAGGAACTGGTACTCCTGACCCTGTGTCCGCTGATGGACGGGAAGACGGAGATGAGAGAGCGGATCCGGACGGCGCTGAGGCTGATAAGCAAAGGGAAAACAAAAGAGAAGGAGCTGTCAGAGAAAGCGGAGGCGATGCTGTTCGCGATGGCAGATAAATTTCTGGAGAGGGAAGATCTTGAAGAGATAAAGGAGGAGATCAGGATGCTGAGACTGACACAAATGTTATTTGATGAGGAGTGGGAAAGATACGAGCGGATGAGGGATCTCGCGGAAGCTGAGAAGAAAAAAGCGGAAGCTGAGAAGAAGAAAGCGGAAGCTGAGAAGAAGAAAGCGGAAGCTGAGAAGAAAAAAGCGGAAGCTGAGAAGAAAAAAGCGGAAGCCGAGAAGAAGAAAGCAGAGGCTGCAGAGGAGAAAGCGGAGACTGAGAAGAAGAAGGCGGAGGCTGCGGAGGCGAAAGTAAAGGAACTGGAAGCAATAATTGCACAGCTGCAGAAGAATTGATCACCATCAGTTTTTCACATTTCGGCCTCCGTGTAACCCGAAACATCAGATATCTGTTTATTCGAATACCTCCGCGACTTTCTCCAGATAGTGTGTGACCGGAATGTTCTGCGGGCAGTTTTTCTCACAGCTGCGGCACTTGACACAGCCGGAGGCATACTCATAGTTTGCAGCCAGCTCCTGGTAGGCGGGTCTGATCTTCCAGTCGTCGCCAGGATTTCTGGAATATTCATTATATAATTTGAAGTAAGACGGAATCGGGATATCCTGCGGGCAGTGCTGCAGACAATAGCCGCAGGCCGTACATGTGACGGCGGTTGAATGGCGGAGCAGATCGGCCACTTTCCAGATCACGGCCTTTTCAGCGTCGGAGACAGGCTCCACGTCCTGCATGTTGTCGATCATCTGTTCCATGGTATTCATGCCGCTTAGCACAATCTCGACTTCAGGCAGGCTCTGTACAAAGCGGAGGCCATAGGAGGCGGTTGAGGGGACGAAAACGGAAGGTTCCGAAGTTGTCAATTTCCCAGGAAGTGAATTTTCCGGACAGTTTTTGCTGTGTTTGTCAAAATCAGAGTCTGCTGTCTTATTTCTGCCGCATTTCGGTGCGGCATATTTCGTGGCTGCAAGATCGCCGCGGTCGGCATCGAATCTGGAATCAAGCGTATGCAGGAGCTTTTCGGCATTTTCAGGGATCTGCGCCAGGGTTCCTCCCTTGAGCGGCTCCATCACGATCACTTTTTTGTGATGTTTGCAGGCAGTCTGGCAGCATCGCCTTGCCTGGATCGCTTCGCTCTCCCAGTCGAGGTAGTTGACCTGCAGCTGTACATAGTCCACTTCCGGATGGCGGGTGAGGATACGGTCCAGAAGGTCGGCGGTATCGTGGTAGGAGAAGCCGGTTTTGCCTGCCCTGCCGGAAGCCTTCAGTTCCTGCAAAAACTCAAATTCGCTGTATTTTTCTGCCAGTTCATAATTTTTGCTGTTCAGCCAGTGCAGAAGGTAGACGTCAAAGTAAGACACCTGACACCGCTCCAGCTGCTCTTCAAAATATTTCCGACAGTCTTCGTGCGAGGTCATCAGATAGCCGGGAAGCTTGTCTGCGAGAAGAAAGCTCTCCCGCGGATGACGTTTTACGAGACATTCTCTGAGTGCCCATTCGCTTTTTCCGTTCAGATACGTGTATGCGGTGTCGAAATACCGGCCGCCGTGTTCCAGAAAATAATCAACCATACGGTTCAGAAGATTCAGATCGTAAGAGTCTGGGACTTTCGGGTCTGTGACCGGAAGCCGGAGAAAACCAAATCCCATTTTATTCATTATAAAATCCTCCTCATTTAAAATTTGCCAGCGGGTTCAGGAAAGAGAGGTATTTTCTTATAGATTACACTATACTGTGGAATAATCCGTTTTGTCAACAAAAGAACATTCTGGTTCGCTGCAGCAGGCAAGTTTGGCGTATAAAAAGATTAATATAAACATTAAATATATTAAGAGATATTTATATATAGTAAAATATTTTTAATAATAAAAACAAATAAAAGTTACATAGCATATAAAGAAACAATCAGATAATATAAAAACACTTGATGAAAAAGAATGCTGAGGTTATAATGAGTACGAAAGAATCAAAAGCAGAAGGAGGATTTGAATATGCTTACACCGAGAGAAAACGTATTGGAGACGATCAAAAAAGATGGGAAACCGGACTGCCTGACAAATTGCTATACTGCATTCAAACCGATCGGCGGGGATCCCGTCTTTCAGTATGTAAGAGGCAACCGTATCCGCGGAACAGATTCCTATGACCGCTGGGGAACCTTTATTTCCTTTCCGGAGGATCAGCCGGCTGCGGTTCCGATCGTCACGGCAGAGAACCAGGTGATTCAGGATATTGAAGAATGGCAGAAATATGTCAAAGTGCCGGATCTGCGCGCCAACTGTTCGGACGGATGGGAGACAGCCCTGAAAAACAAGGCGGCAATTGACAGTTCACAGTATTTTTCCATGACGGTTATGGGAACCGGAATTTTTGAGCAGATGCATATGCTGATGACGTTTGAGGATACGCTGTGCAATCTGCTGCTGTACCCGGATGAGGTTCACGAGCTGATCGATGCCATCACGGAATACCGTCTGGAATACATGAAGCTGATTGTGGAGAATCTGCATCCGGACGCGATTCTTTCCCATGATGATTTTGGCAGCCAGACCAGTCTGTTCATGAAAGCGGAGACATGGCGTGAATTTTTCAAGGAGCCGTACCGGAAGCTGTATGATTATCTGCACGCGAACGATGTTATGGTGATTCATCATGCGGATTCTTTCTGTGAGCCGATTGTGGAAGATCTGGCTGAGATCGGCGTAGATATCTGGCAGGGAGTTCTTCCGACGAACGATATCGCGGCGCTTACCAAAAAACTGGATGGACGCATGGCTCTGATGGGCGGTATTGATTCGGTGATCGACCGCGAAGATGTCACGGAAGAAGAAATTCGTGCGGAAGTGAAGAAAGCGCTTGCCGCTTATGGAAATCTGCCGCATTTCATGCCCAGCCACAGCTATGGAGGCCCGGGAACCATTTACCCGCAGGTGGAGACGATCATCATCGATGAAATTAACCGTTATAACAAAGAGAGATTCGGAATTTAAGCCGGATACAGGACGAGCTGAGGTGTTGTTGTTTCTGCGATTCCTGCCTGCGCGGCGCTCTGCATGATCTGCGTCGACGGAGAGCCAGTGCTCGATATGCCGGCTGATGGTAATTGGATAAAGAGGGATCAGCTCCTGTCTGTCAGAAAGATTGCCGGATGGGAGCTGTTTTTGCGCAGGCACGCATGTGGATTAAAAAGGGTGTCTGTTTTTTCATGTTACAGGAAATTTCGTCCTGTGACACAAAAAACGCTCCGCGGGATCATACTGCGGCAGACAATAGTATGAAGTTAAGGGAATCCGTTGAAAACTGGTTGACAATTATTCCGGCAGGAAATATTATTTTATATAAGTAAGTAAATATGCAAGGAGGAACAAGATGGTTACAACAGATTGGGAAGTACTTGAAAAACGAGTTTCCTGCAGGTCCTACAGGGAAAAGAAAATGATTGAAGAGGAAAAGCTTGCGAAGCTGTCTGCGTTTATTGAGGAGATGAATCAGGAGTCCGGTCTTCATTTCCAGCTGCAGGCGTCGAGGAAAGTGGGAGTACCTGCCATAAAGATGGCTTCTTCCATGTTCAGCGGGATCGTGTATGCTTTTGCGGCCCTCGTGGGAGGCAGTGATCCCATATCAGCCGAAAAGATCGGATATTACGGGGAAAAGCTGGTTCTGTATGCAGAACGGCTTGGTCTCGGGACATGCTGGGCTGCGGGAACGTATGACAAAAAATCTTTTTGGGTGGAAGTGCCTCCGGAAGAAAAACTCTGGAGCGTCATAACGCTGGGGTATGCGGCGGACAATACACCTGCGAGGCAGAAGATGATCCGAGCGACCGTACGGAGAAAAGACCGCAGGCTTGAGGAGTTTCTGGAAGCAAGACAGGAGTTTGACAGACAGCCCCGCTGGCTTCAGAAAGGAGTCGAGGCGGTTAAGCTGGGACCGTCTGCGGCAAATCAGCAGCCGGTAAATATTGTCTACCAGGAAGGAAAGGTATTTGCGAGAATCTGGAAACCTGGCAACGGTCTTGAACTTGTGGATCTCGGGATTGCAAAGATGCAGTTTGAAGTAGGCGCCGCGTCCTGCGGGGTTCATGGGACGTGGGAGTTCGGAGAGATGGGCGGCTTCAGGATTAAGTGAAAACGCCTGTATTTGGCATCTGCTGAAACAAAGTAATTTATATGGTGAAAGATAAGCATCAGTCAGTCAAATGGCTGGTGCTTTTTTCAGCTTGTCAGTAACACCACGAATGAAAGCAGATGACTCCACGCTTTCAGCGGTCTGCGCTCCGCTTCGGGTCTCCACTCCGTTTCGGTCGGTTCTAAACGAGCGCCACTGGCGCTCAGAACCGGGGCTAAACGTGCGCTACTGGCACGCGGCGCCGCATCGTTCACTTTGTTCACGCTGCTGTATTGCTCATACCTGTTGTCGTCTCTTGCGCATAGTCGGTCTGGCAAGTAAAAAGGCCCGCCTGAGATTTTCTCCGGCGGGCTAAAATTTTGGCAATTTTGTGCTTTGTGTCGCAGATTTGTGTAATCTGCGACACCAGCTGGCTGGATCTGTTCTGGTATTACAGAGTTTTCCCATTGTGACAGTCTGTTATGCGTCTGCGAGCAGGGAAAAGGAGGATGTTGTCCGGGAGGCAGTCAGGATGGAAGCAGCGCACGGCGGTCAGAACTGCGAAAACGGACCGGATGCTTCTGGACAGTCTTTCTGTCTGGACGAGAACAGGTTCTGGTACTTGCCGGGCGAAAAGACGCCTGAAACAATCATAAGACCGGAGAATTACCGGTTTTCAGCAGTGGTTTATGGAGGTAGCAGGATGGAAATGACAAAAATGAATGATGTCCCAAAAAAGTGTTTAACAAGCGAAATGGGCCGAATACCCTGCTGGGCATTGCGGGCTGGGTGTCCCTGATATTCGGTGTGATTCTGTTTTCCTTAGGGTTGTGGACGCAGTTCCACGGGGGAGGCGGCCCGCTGACTGCATCATACAGAGATGACACGGTGTATGTGGAAGCGATGTATGGAAAAGAGGCCCGGATCCCAAAGGAGGCGGAGCTGCATGCCCGCCTGATAACGCCGGACGGCGTGGATGGCAGAATCCCCATAGGAGAGGCGATCCAAAAGAGCGTCATCGACAATGAGAAGGAGGGATATTTAACTTATACGGTGACTGTGGATATCCCAAAGAGTAGCTATATGCAGTCCATGCTGGGCCGCGACAAAGGCCATGAATTGGATCTCCCCTATTTCTATCTGGAGGATGATCTGGAATTTACAGAAGGTCAGACAACATCCTACTATGCCCTGAATGCTCCGAAGGACGTCACCATCTATGTGACCAGCAAGGATACGACAAACAGTTGGAGTTTTGAGGAGGCGCCTTGCGTCAGCGGGAATGGCGACGATGAGGCCCGGGAGACCTTCCAGATCTTACCTGGTTCCTGAGAATAGTGCAACGACGGGAGGCGAGAGCTACAGGGAGTTTCGGATCTATTTCAATACGGCCCCTTACGGCGTGGGGACAGATGAGACCTTAAATAAGTACGACTCCATCTGGGATATCAACGAGGATACCCGGATGACGATTACCTATAAAATCCCTTATGATACGATCGTCGTTGATGCAGACGGTAAAGAGCTGAACACTACCGTAGGCGAGCTGCTGTCGCAAGGCAACACTTTGACGAACAACGTATATTATCGGCGTAGCGGCGTTGTGCTGTATAATTCGGCTACGCTGGAAAAGAAGCCGAAAACAGGTTCGATCGACAAGACCGCCCGTTACCTGGGGAATGGCGTAGTAGAGTATCGGGTAGGCTTTGACAACGCCGATGAAAAAGGCAACCGTTTTATTAAGCTTAATACTGACAGGGAGGTCGCACCAGGTAGCAAGATAAGTCCGGAGACCTATTTCGAGGATATGTTTGACAAGCGCATGGAGTATGTGGCAGATTCGCTGCGCCTGGAGGTCTATTGGGAAGGCCAAGAGAGCGACGGGGCCTATGCTGTTTATAAATATAACGGAAATAATGGCAACCCGCTGACCGAAAAGAATACCCTAAACGTTAATGTGCAGGATTTTGTTCTGGAGTCTTACGATGGTCTCTGGTTCAATGCAGGCGACGGTATAAGCAAGGTGTTTGCTGCCCATTGGAAGATCTATTTCGTTTACCAGCTCCAGCTGAATGACGAAGACAGAAACGACTGGAAGCCGGATCAGGACATCAAGAATACAGCTTGTCTCAGGTATGGTGATAATGCTCCGACCGACGATGCCAGTGTAGACATCCCCTACGATATGCTGCAAAAGAACTTTGAGGCGGTTCCCGGCCAAGACGGTGTTTTGCAGTACACCATCCAGGTCAATCCGTCGGCGATCGATCTGGTGCAGGTCGATACGGGCGAGGATACCTTTGTAAATCTGGACAGCTACAAACTGGTTGACCAGATGAGCAGCAATCTGCAACTCGTTACAACTACAGATGGAGGGTATGACATCACCGTTGAGTATTGCGGTGAAAGCGGAGCATGGCAGCCTTTGACACGGTCAAGCTCCACAACGGGGATCAATAAAGCGTCACACAATTACTTTATGGGCGTTGAAGAGGATAACGCTGTTTCCTTCATCTTGCCGGACGAATTGTATATCCGCATTACCTACAAAGTCATTGTGAATGGGAAGGTTAACGCGCAGGAAATTGCGGAGAATACAGCTACGCTTTACGCCGACCATACGGAGACGGACGAAAAGACCACCATTGTCGAGATTGGTGACTCCAGCGCTTCGGGAAGCAGCGATCCTACTATTAACCTGCAAAAGGTGGATGCTTTACAGCATCCGGATATATTACGTCGCCGAAACCAATATCAATTCCGACGGCTATTCTTGTCCGATCCAGGTATCCGACGGCAGAAATATGGAGACCATGATATTTTTTGAACTCTGTGATGTCTTCCACAGTAATGGAATCAAGGTCAAATACAAGAGCATCGTCAATTCCTTGAGATGATATGTTGCGGAAGACAGTTTCCATCTTTTCACTGCTGCCGGAAATCTGTCGGGCAAGGAAATCAATGTCTGTTGTCGCCCTTTCGTAATTCCTGTTGAATATTGCATACAGGAATATGCCGCCTTTCAGCACGAAATGATCGGCATATTCTGAAACTGAGATTCTGTAGATTGTCCGTTCAAGCCCGTAGTAAGTCAGAGCTTCTTGAAAGGTATGCCCGCTTCCTGCGGCAAAGTTTTTTAATCTCGCTTTTACTGATTCTGCATTCATCATATGAGCACATCCAGATATGTTCTGACTATTTTTTCGCATCTAAGCTGTTTTGCATAGGCATACAGCCGGTCAACCTGTCTGTCCCTGCGCTTCAGGTAGTTCTTAAGAATCTCGGCTGTTTCTTCAATACCAATCTTGTTTCTGTAGTAGATGATATCCACAACAGTTTTCTCAATATCAAAGATATGAAAAACATTGTCCCCTTCCCAGACTTCGGAAATACCAAACTTCATTCGGGCAGGATCGAAGTAGAATATTTTAATTTCCGGCCAGTCCGGGAGAGTGACGACTTTTTTCTTCCGGTCAATCGCTACATCAACGGTGTCCGGAAGGAAATTGGTCAGTTCATAATATCGTGCAGCACTCATAAGGCATATGACTCCATTCGGTACGAAGGCTTCTGCACTGAAGAAGTCGTTCTCGTCTCCCTTGTAGGAGAGATTTTCATAGGTGCTTCGATTTACCTGACGGAGAAGACCGTCTTTTTCAAGTTTTCCTATCTTGTAATAGGAGTATCCCATATTTTTTAGTTCAGTGGTTGTGATGAACTTTTTGTTTTCAGAAAGTTTGTTCATGTGAATCACCTCCGCTTATATCATACAACAACAAGAAAAAAATTTCAATTAAATTCGGCAGTTAAATTTATAAGCCGAATTTAATTGAAATTTTGCCTGTTAATAATTTTCGGCAGAATTGTCAGGCGGCGTGTTTTCTTCAGCATGGAGAAAATGTTCCTATGAGTACTTTCTTCCCTTCAAAAGCGAAGCCATAGCTGCGGATCTGCTGTTTTTCAAACCCTCTTGCCATAAGGGAAGCGGCGTAGTTTTTTTCCTGGATCTGACGGAGCGCGTTTTTGACAGTGTCCTCGAGACAGGTTTCTTTTCTGGGATTATATACTTTGAATTCCAGAATCATTGCGTCTTTTTTGTGATCGATGGGTTCGAGTACGATGTCATACCGTCCAAAGCCGCTTTCCCGGTTGGAGGTGATCGTATAGTTTCCTTCCAGTTCCACTATAAGGCCAAGGACGAAACCGTGATAAAAACGTTCCGGTTCTTCTCTGGACGGCTGTCTGCCGGTGTCAAAAAAACTAAATATGTTCAGAGACACGCGGTTCATATATTCGTTCATTGCGTCAAGGTCGCCCAGAAGCAGGGCGAGAATGAATTCATTGTAATTCTGTTCGTCCTGGGAAAACCAGCTTCGAACCATGGCTTTGAATGTCAGAAGGACTTCCTTGTTTGTCAGGGAGAGGGTGAAAAATTCCTGCCCTGACGATTCGTCCATGGCGTGATTTTCCGCTTTCAGATAGCCGCAGGAGAGAAGAAGGCTCCAGATGGCATTTTTTCTGGTATTCAGCTGTTCAAATACGACCTGTTCATCCACAGTGGTTTTCAGTTTTTTCCCTTGGAGCAGCTGTTCGAATTCTGTTTTGATGCTGGGGTTCGCCTTTTGCAGAAGCATTGCGATAAGTCCGTTGCTGCTGGTGTTTGCCCAGTACGGACCGAGCTTCCCTGTATCAAGAAAATTAATGACAGACCATGGATTATAGAGATCACGGACAGGACCAAAGATAAAACCGTCATACCAGTTTTTGACCTCCTGCTTTCTGTCGGACAGGCCAAATGCGTCCATCGCCGCAAACACTTCATCTTCCCGAAAGCCAAAAGAATCAGCGTATTCTGCGGAAGTGACCGAGACAACCTTCAGGTTGTTCAGATCTGAGAAAATGGATTCTTTGCTGATTCTTGTGATTCCGGTCATGACGGCCCGTTCAAGGTAAGGATTCGTCTTGAAGGAGGCATTGAAAAAACTTCGGGTAAATGATGTGAGTTCATCCCAGAAGCCGTTTACCCATGCTTCCAGCATAGGGGTATCGTACTCGTCGAGCAGGATGATTACTTTTTTCTTATAATAGCGGCAGAGAAATTCGGACAGACGGTGAACGGCCATGGTGATGGAGACGTCGTCTGCGTTTATATTGATGGACTGAAAAAAAGCTCTCTCCTCGGAATTGAGCAAACCACTCTGAAGGAGAAACCGGTTCCGCCCGTACAGATCTGTAATAATCTGAGCGATTCTCCGTTTTGCCTCTTCATACCGGGTATCTTTCACATTTGCAAAGGAGAGGCTGATTACAGGATATGTTCCCTGCAGAATGCGGTACGTTTCATGATTCCAAATGGATAATCCTGTAAAAAGGTCGCCGCGTCCGGCGTAATCAACGGAAAAAAATTTTTCCACCATGCTCATGTTCAGAGTTTTTCCAAAGCGGCGCGGCCGTGTGATCAGCGTGACCATATCGTTTTCTTCCCACCATTCGCGGATAAATTCTGTTTTATCGACATAGAAAATGTTTTTGGTAATAACATCCTCAAAATCCTGATGTCCGATACCGATTTTTCTGTTCATGAAAAGCCGCTCCTTTTCTTACTTATCTTGTTTTCAGTATATCGGATTATGATACGATTTACAATATTTGTTTTTTCTGCTATTATTACAAAGATGCGGGAGGGTTACAGTTCAGACCTCCACTGTCGTTCATTTTGTGATCGGCAGTGAAACAGGAATGGGATTATGTGCGCATGTATGATACAGTGCAGCGGTGCAAAAGGATGTTAAGGAGAATGTTATGCTGGAATGTAAGAAGATTACAAAACGGTACGGGAGAAAAACGGCGGTCGATCAGGTATCGTTTGCGATAGAGCCGGGCAGGATCTATGCCATGCTCGGGCCGAACGGCAGCGGAAAGACGACGCTGATGAAGATGGCGGTGGGGCTGGTCAAGCCGGATGCCGGGAACTTTTTTTATAATGGAAGCCCGGTCGATAAAAACAGCCGGCGAGAAGTCGCTTATATGTCGACGGAGCCGTATTTTTATTCGTGGATGACGGTGAAGGATGTGGGCAGGTATTATGCGGATTTTTTCGAAGATTTTTCAGAGAAGCGCTATCAGGAGCTGTTGGAGCGGATGGAGCTTACGTCTGATATGAGGACAAAGACGCTGTCGTCGGGCATGATGGCGAAGCTGAAAATTGCGGTGACGATGGCGAGGAGCGCGAAGGTGTATCTGCTCGACGAGCCTTTGAACGGGATTGATCTTCTGGCAAGGGATGAGATCATCGCCAGCATGATGGAGGCTGCCGCGCCGGACGTCGCACTGGTGATTTCCAGTCACCTGGTGGACGAGCTTGAGAAGATTGTGGATACAGCAATTTTCATAAAGCAGAGTCATCTGGCAGGGGTATGGGAGGTTAAAGAGCTCCAGGAGACGCAGGGAAAATCTGTCACAGATAAATACCGCGAGATTTACGGACACGGAGGTGAAGGCTATGAGAAAGCTGATGAAATATGAGCTTCGAAAGACGCTGTTTTCAAAACTGATTCTGCTTGCGGTCACGGCAGTGGCGGAGGCGGCATTTCTGGCCGGAGTGTTTCTGAAATGGGACAACGGGCTTGGAGCGGGAATCAGCGTGCTGATGCTCTGCGCGATGATCGGTATTTTTTATATTGGCATAGAGAGTCTTCTGGTGTTTCACCGGGATCTGAATACGAAGCAGAGCTACATGCTGTTTCTGACTCCGAAAAGCAGCTGGCAGATCCTTGGGACGAAGGTGCTGGAGAACGGGATTTCCATTTTTATTACGGGACTGTTTTTTGCGGCGCTGGCCGCTATCGATGTATCTGTCGCCGTGCTGTATATCGGCGGACTGCAGGAATTTCTGGATACGGTCAGGAGGGTGACCTCCATGTTTCGTTTTGAGATCAGCGTTTCTTCCGGGGATATCCTGATCGTGTTTTTCTCCATACTCTCTTCGTGGCTTATGACGATCACGACCGGCTATCTGGCGATTGTGCTGGCCGCGACGGTGCTGGCGGGGAAGAGATTCAGCGGGCTGGCAAGCTTTGGCCTGTACCTTCTGATCACGTTTGGGGAGTCAGAGCTGATCGGTTATCTGCCGGATCTGGGCAGTCTCCTGGCGAATTCCGGTGCGGTGATCGCGGCGGGTTTTGCCCTGACCGGTCTGATGTACGGGCTGTCGTGCTGGATTATGGAGCGAAAGCTCAGTGTGTAAATATACAGGGAGAGAAGGAAGACTTTATGGACAGAGATGACGTGCTTTCCTATGCACGCAAGAAATACGGCACGAAACCGGATTATCCATGGAAATGGGATCCCGACAGTGTGGTGCTGCGCCATGAAGACAGCCATAAATGGTACGGACTTATCATGTGCATCAGGAGAGAGAAACTGGGACTTCCGGGCACTGAGCCGACGGATATTCTGAATGTGAAATGTGATCCGGCGCTGGGAGAAGTTCTGCGTACAGGAAAGGGGATATTTCCTGCATATCATATGAATCGTTTTGCGTGGATCAGCGTTCTTCTCGACGGGACGGTGCCGGAGGAAAAAGTGCTGGATCTCCTTGATATGAGCTACAATCTGACGGCTTCCCAGAAGAAAAAAGAAAACCGCAGAGGGCCGAAGGAATGGCTTGTCCCGGCAAATCCGAAGTTTTATGATATTGAGGAAGCGTTTCGCAAAAATAAGGTGATTGACTGGAAGCAGAGCAGCAATGTGAAAGTGGGAGATACGGTCTATATGTACGTGGCGGCCCCGGTTTCCGCAATTCTCTACAAATGCAGGGCTGTTGAAGTTGATATTCCGTATGAACATAAAGGAAAATATGTGACGATCAGCCGGGTGATGAGGCTGGAGCTTCTGGAACAGTATGACAGGACACGCTTCACGTTTGATGTGCTGAAGAAGTTTGGAGTCTATGCGGTCAGAGGGCCGCGCAGTATGCCGAACAGTCTGAGCTGTGAGATCAACGGTGTTGTTTCCGCAGGGGCTGGCATTACAGAAAGGAGAAATGAAAATGGATGCACTGGAACTGATCATGACGCGCAGAAGCACGCGCGCCTACAAGAGTCTTCCCGTTGAGGGAGAAAAATTGAAACGGGTAATTGAGGCCGGACGGTACGCGCCGAGCGGCGGCAACAGCCAGACGACGCATTTTCTGGTGATCCGCGACGGCAGAGTGCTCGAGGAACTGGCCATGCTGGTAAAGCAGGAGTTTTCCAAAATGGAGGAGACGCCGGGGATGTACAAGTCGATGGCGAACGCGATCCGCGCCTCGAAGGGAGAGACGTATGTTTTCCACTATTTTGCGCCGATCCTGATCGTTACCGCAAACCAGAAGGATTACGGCAACAATATCGCGGACTGTTCCTGTGCGCTGGAAAATATGATGCTGATGGCAAACGCTCTGGATCTGGGAAGCTGCTGGATCAATCAGCTGCGCTGGCTGAACGAGAACGAGGTGATTCTGGATTATATGAGAAAACTTGGACTGGCGGACGATGAGCGCGTGTACGGAGCGCTTGCGCTCGGTTATCCGAAAACGGCGGACGGGCTGCCGTCAAGGACTCCTCTGCCGAGAAATGGGAACCCGGTAACGCTGATCTGAGGAACACGATGCAGGGAGAGTCTGACTGCAAGGGATATTAACAGCAGGCTGCCTTTTTCTGAAAAAGAAGAAGGCAGCCTGTGTAAATTTTGGATGTACAGTTTGCAACCGATTAAGATTGATTGACAGGTTCCTTGTGACAGTGCCAATCATTTATTTCCGAGAGCAATGAGGAAAATAACCATGCCTGCATGGATATTTGATTTCCGGCGATTTGTTTTACAGCTGAAATACTCCGTTCTGGATGACCAGCTTGTCATCCAGATACAGCGTGGGTCGAAGGATAATGCCGTCCATATGGCAGTCGGCCTTGTTCACACCGCCGAAAGAGGTGTTTGTGCCGAACGCGATGTGGACCGTGCCATATACTTTTTCGTCCTCCAGAATAATGCCGTTCAGGATCGCCGCCTCGTTGGTGCCGATACCGAGCTCGGCCACCGTGCGGTTGCGGTCGTTGGCAAAGAGGATATCCAGTTTCTCGCTTTTTTCGCCGGTGATGCTGACCAGCTTTCCGTCTTTGATCGTGATATGGAGCGGCGAGTCAAGCTTGCCGATCCCGACCATGGAGCCGTCCACAATGGTTTCTCCATTGACGCCGTCCTCGAGCGGGGCGATGTAGCCTTCTCCGGAGGGAAGATTGCCGCACTCGCCGGGATTGCGGTACACGCCGGGACTGCGCACTCCCGAACGGCCCATAAGATTCAGTGTCAGTTTAAGGCCGTCTTTTAAGATGACAGCGGTTTTCGCTTCCGTCAGCAGGTCGGCGACAGCGGCCGTCAGAGCTTCCACTTTGGTGTAATCGGCCGTCATGGCGCCCTGGCTGAACATTTCCGCCGTGATGCCGGGCATGGTCGCCACGCGGCTTCCGGCTTTCTGGGCGGCAATCTTTGCGTTGGTGTGAGTCAGGGATTTTGCCGTGGGGCAGAGCACCACATCGGCAGCTTTCATCGCGGCCGCGACTGCTGCGGGCGGTTCTTCTCCGGCGACGGAGCGTTCCTTCATCACCGTCAGCATGGCCTCGCAGCCCAGTTCTTTTGCTCCCTCATACAGGGCTTCTCCGATGGACAGGCGGCTGTCGTCAGTGACAATGAGCACGCTCTCGGAAGATTTGACGCCCATACAGCTGATCATTACATTTTTTGCAATTTCTTTTAATTCCATAGATACCTCCAAGCCCTGCCGGGCAGGGCTGAATCACAAATAAAAGTGCGCGGCCTGCTGCGCACCGGGAAATCGCCGGCAGAATTGCCGAATTTCCGAATACTGCAGGAAACCGCATACACTGTGCAGAAATACTACATGACGCCCGCCGGCAGCATGGTTCCGACGCCCGGTCCGATCGGAAGGCCGATCAGTACCCAGATAACCATGAAGATGATCCAGGCGATCTGCAGAACGATTGCGATCGGGATTTCATTTGCAACCAGCGTTCCGATCTTCAGATCTTTCATATATTTGGTCTGGGCGACGCTCAGGAGCATCCAGATGTAGGCCGACATCGGTGTGAAGCAGTTAAACGGCGAGTCGCCGATCCGGTACAGCAGCTGCGCAAAGCCCGGATGATAGCCAAGCAGCATGAACATCGGGACAAAGATTGGAGCGAAGATCGCCCACTTTGCGGAACCGGATGCCATGAAGATGTTGATGAACGCGCAGAGGATGATGAAAGTCACCCAGAGCGGGATTCCGGTGAAATTGATCCTGCCCAGGAAGTCCGCGCCGGAGATCGCCAGCATGGTGCCGAGCTTTGTCCAGTTGAACAGAGACTGGAACTGTCCGCAGAAGAAACAGAACAGAACGTAGCTGCCCATTGCGGACATCTGGCGCGTCATTGCCTTGTTGACATCAACCACGTTTTTGAATTTTCCGCTCACATATCCGTAGGTCAGACCGCACACGAAGAAGAATACGAACAGGATCGGGATCAGTCCTTTCAGGAGATAGGAACCGATCAGTCCTCCGTCCTCGTTGGCAAGCGGGCCGGCCACAAACAGTACGACGATGATCAGGATATAGAGAACCGCGGCAATTCCGGTGGCGCGGAGCGCTTTCTTTTCCTGCGGGCCGACTTCCTGCATCTTCTCGGAGGAATCGCCCGTGTATGTACCAAATCTCGGCTCGATGATCTTGATGGACACAAGACCGATCACGACCGTACACAGAAGCACGGACGCCATGAAGAAGAACCAGTTGCAGGTGACGTCCACCTGGAAGGTGCTGTCCGGCATGAATCCTGCGATCGCCTGATTGGTCAGGCTCTGGATCAGAGAGTCGGTGCCGGCGATCATGAGGTTGGCGGCTGTACCGGCCTGTGCGCCTGCGTAGCCGACGATCATGCCGACGACCGGATGTTTGCCGACGCTCAGGTAGAGAAGAGCGGCCAGAGGCGGAACAATGATCATCGACGTATCGGAGGCGATGTTGCCGAGCGTTCCGATAAACGCGACTGCGAACGGAACGAGCGCGACCGGTACGTTTTTCATGCTGCTGTTGAGCAGAGATACCAGCATTCCGGATTCCTCACAGATGCCGATTGCCAGTGTCATGGCAATCACGAGGCCGAGAGGCGCAAAACCGGTAAAGTTTGTCACCATGTTGTCCAGGAACCAGTGCAGACCTTCCGTGGAGAACAGGTTTGCCGACACGACGGCTTCCCCTGTGGCCGGATTCGTCATGGAGACGCCCGCGAAGCTGAAGATTGCTCCAATAATGGCGACGATCACGAACAGGCAGCAGAAGAGGATGGGAGGCGGCGGAAGCTTGTTGCACACGGCCTCGATGCCGGTGAGCATGCGGTCCACCCAGGATTTTTTGGCTGCGGTTTTTTGTTTCATACAATTCACTCCTTGTCCCTTAATTTGGAAAAGGGTCTGCTGTATGAATATACATACATTAACAGACCCCTTTGCCCTGCTTTTACTATAATATAAAATTCAGAAAAATGCAATAATATAAAATAATTATGGAAAATGAAAAAATATTGTTGATTTTGCACAATTAAATTCTGTAAAATCTGATACAGCATCGGCTTGACTTTTCTTTTTGGGGCCTGTATGATCCCGTTTTCGACACTTGAAGGACAGGAAAGGGCCGAAATTCCCTGATTTTACGGGGAATTCCGGCCTTTACAGCTG
>CANQAR010000003.1 GCA_947588845.1 uncultured Lachnospiraceae bacterium | reverse complement strand
CAGCTTCAGACGTTCTTTAAATTCCTTTTTGTACTCCTCGTTCTCATAAGTCAAGGACAAGGCAGTAAGATTTGCAGTCATCGTCTCTGGATTCATCTGTTTTTTCGTCTCCTTTTTCCCAATTATAGGGAACGACAAAACGATTTTCGTTTTGCTCGTTCCCTGCGCCGAATTTGCGCCGCTCAGGCGGCAGTTTTCCGCTTCAAATTCGTGCGCATCCCCCGGAGGGCTTATAGCAAACGGCAAATATTTTTGTCGTTTGCTATAGAATCAAACCTGCTCCCCGGCATTCAGAGTTTGTCATACTTTAAGGAATTTCCCCGTGCCTTTTCGACCGGATATTTCCTTTCATTCTGATCCATCTTCATGTTTACGATCTCATCTACATCCAGACCAAGGCTGTCCAGCATATCCTGGCAGTACACCAGAACATCCGCCAGTTCCTCCTTCACATGCTGCAGATCATATTCTTCCTCGCTCCACTGGAAGCACTCCAGAAGCTCTGCCGCCTCGATCACAATGGATTTCGCAAGGTTTGACGGCGTATGGAACTGATTCCAGTCTCTGTCTTCCCTGAATTTTCTGATTCTGCTGATCGTCTCCTTGTTCATAATTCTTCTCCTTTTCTTTTTAATATTCAATATCTTCTCTGATACATACGTTTTTTTCCAGGCTTCCAGCCATTTTTGCAGTGCCGGAACATCCATTGTGTAAATTGCTTTCTGAACAGCGATGGTACTCGACGCCGGAATCACATGCTCCAGCAGAGAAAGGATTTCCCTGCTGTACACATAAGAAATTTCCCGATTTGGCAGCGCAACCTCACACATATAATCTCCGCCGAATGTCTGTTCATTTGTCAAGGCTTTCAAATACCCTGCCACAAGCAAAAGGCTGTATACGGAAGAAGGACTTTTCTGAATATGCGGATAGATTACTCCCGTATCGATGTACGTGACAAGGCTTTTCCCCTGCATCAGCGCTTCCATGCCATCCAGAATTTCCTCTGACGCGCCCTCCAGGGCTTCCCGGATCAGATCATTGTTCCCGGTAGACTGCCAGAAAGCACGCGGAACGCATTCATTATTGAAATTAAAATCACGAATCAGAAGGGTTTTATCCACGTAATAATATTCGCTGCATGCCTTTCGATAATCCGAAATACCAATCGGCAGCGGAAGTTTTCCTGCGTTTTCTGATGATGACTCATTCCTTATCTGCTTCTCCATATATTATAATTCCTTCCTGCTGTCATTTTCGTTTGTTCTGCCTGCTGCCTTTTGTTTTTATAATATCTCCATTTACCGCACATTGCAAGTTTCATGTTACCATATTCAGCTCATCCGCTTGAATAAAGGAAATTCCTGTGCTATTCTAAATCTAAACGGCCATGTCTGCGTTGCAGGCACCACCATAAATGAAAGGAAAGGTTCGATTATTATTATGAAGATAACAACTTTAATCGAGGATACGGCCAATACCGCCCAGGCAGGGGATGCCGTCTGCGGCGAACAAAAAAATGTCCAGGCCGAACACGGACTAAGCTTTTATATTGAGACGGCGCATCACACGCTCCTGCTGGATACCGGCGCGTCGGATCTGACCTGGGAGAATGCAGCTGCGCTCGGTGCAGATCTCACAAAAGTGGATACGGTCGTCATCAGCCATGGCCATTACGATCACACAGGCGGTCTTCTGGGTTTTGCGTGTCAGAACACGCGGGCGGAAATTTATCTGAAAAAATCCGCGTCCGGAGATTTTTTTCACGGAGAAAGGTATATCGGAATCGACAAAAGAATTCTGGAACTGCCAAATCTGCATCTGATTGAAGAAGAGGAATACAAAATTGATGAGGAGCTGTCGCTGTTCTCAAATATCACGGAGAGGAAATTATGGCCGGAGAGCAATCTTGTGCTCACCGCGCGGATTGACGGGAAGGATGTACAGGACGATTTTGCCCACGAGCAGTGTCTTGTGATCAGCGAGAATGGGAAACATGTGCTGTTGTCCGGCTGCGCCCACAACGGCATTCTGAACATCCTGAACCGGTTCCGGGAAATCCGGCATTCCTGGCCTGACGTTGTGATCAGCGGATTCCATATGATGAAAAAAACGGACTACACAGAAAAAGAGATCCTCAATATTCAGGAGACTGCGCGGGAACTCACAAAGCTTCCCTCCGAATTTTACACCGGGCACTGTACCGGAAAAGCTGCCTTCGATATTATGAAGGACATCATGGGCGATCAGCTGCATCCGATCTGTTCAGGGAGCATTATTATATTGTAGACTCTCACGATCCCGCAGAGGCCACCCTTTCCGTCATCTGTATCCTTCCCGCTGCCAGGCGGGTTCAGAACTTTCACTACAAGCTAACAGCAAGTCCGTCATATCCAAAACATGCACAACGGGTTCACTGCTAAAAAAACTGCCGTCCGGCAGGGCTTCCGCACCCCGCCGGCAGCAGTTTTCATTTACATAATGCACAGCTCCGCAAAATTTTATGCTTTCGGATACTCCGGCGAAAGATTCGTCTGAATGTAAATGGCTTCAAGTCCCACACTTTTCGCTCCTTCTATATCGCAGACCATATCATTTCCGATCATAACGCTCTCCTGGAGCCGGATGCCGCTCTCTGCTATCATCTTTTCAAAAAAGAGCCTGTTCGGTTTCTTCACGCCGTAATCAGAAGAAATGTATATCCCGTCAAAATAATCCTCGATTTTCAGCAGGCGAAGCTCATACTCGGTGAATGCCCGCTGCGCGTTCGTCAGCAGATAGATATGCTTTCCCTGCTCTTTCAGCTCCCGCAGAGATTCCTCCACTTTTGGATACAGGCGGATATATTCTGTTGAGGCCGCCCGGAAAAAGCGGCAGACCCAGGAAACCTGCTCTTCCTTAAATTTCACACCCTTCTCCTCAAACAGACGCGCGAATACCTTCTCGATCTGAATTTCCTCCCTCTGCTGCTGTTCTTCTTTCCCGATTCTGCGAAACGCGTCTCTCATCTCGGACGGATCATACCACACCTGAAAATAGCCGTAGATCAGCGCCATTCTTTCCCACACATACATACTGTCCTCGTCTGTGTGAATATCCACAAGCGTTCCGTACAGATCAAAAATATAATTCTCATATTTCATATGTGTCAGACTCCTTCTATAATGTACTGATATCCCAAAGCCAGCGTTTTAAGCGGCAATTCACAATATCATGGAGCAGGCTGTTCTGTCAACCACCATATTTTGTGCAAACAACCTGGCCGCTGCCGTTTCCAGCGCCTCATATATCCTCAGAATCTCTCCCACGCTCCATGCCTGCGCAAAACAGCCGCGGGAAAACGACGGAAACTCTCCGTCGTATATTTCCGGAAGCTGGCCGATGCAGCCCTCCCGCAGAGTGCTCTCCAGCGGCTCAAGCTGACGCCTGACCGTCTCCAGAGCCCTGGGAGAATACTTTTCTGTCCTCAGATAGGCAAGGTAATAAGCGCCCAGTGGAAATACCCACACAGTCCCCTGATGGTACGCCAGATCCCGCTTCAGCTGTGATCCGCCGTATGTTCCATGAAACTCCGGATCGTCTTTCGCAAGCGTCCGCAGTCCGTATGGCGTGTATAGTTTTTCAAAAACTGTATCGACAACTTTCTTCTGCTTTTCGAGATCAAGTGCACAGAACGGCATAGAAACTGCCCAGATCTGATTGCAGCGTATCTGTTCATCCGGCCTGGATTCCTCCTGGCCTTTGTCGCCGTCCCCGTCTCTTCTGTCATGGCTGCTTTCCCTCGTCTCAGCATGTTCTGACAGAACATCCTTCAGGCAGGAGGTTTTCTCATTCCAGAATTTTTCCCGGAAGGATTTTCCCGCCTTCCGCGCCAGAGAATCATACTCCCGGATGTCCTCTTTTTTCCGGTCCAGCAGCCTTCCAAACAGCCCCATTATGCACAGCGCATTGTACCAGTACGCATTCACCTCGACCGGCTTCCCGTGGCGCGGTGTCGGAAGAATGTCGCCGATCCTCACATCCATCCATGTGACCTGGTCCAGTCCCTGTCCCGCCGCGAGAAGGCCGTCCTCATCCATACGTATCCCAAACGCGGTTCCTCGTTTATACCAGTTAATGATTTCACACATTGTCGGCCACATCTCTTCGACGAAATCCAGACTGTCCGGCCTCTCACACTGCGCCGTCTCAGCATATGGCTTTTGTGCAGGAGGAAACGCCTGTGTACATTCCTCCGCCCAATCCGCGGCAAAATCACTGCCGACCGGATTTCTGTAATAATCCGCCCGACCTGTCTGCTTCCCATAATACAGATATACTGCATTGATAAACAGAAGCGACGCATCCACCGTGTTGTACATGGGCTCATTTCTGCCTTCCGGAAACAGGTTCGGCATCAGTCCTTCTTTACAGTACGCGGCAAAAGTCCGGAGAATACTCCTGGCCGTCCCGAGCTGTCCTGTGGAAATGCAGCATCCGGCCACAGCGATCATCGTGTCTCTGCCCCAGTCCTCAAAGAAAGGAAAGCCGGCCAGAATCGTTTTCCCTCCAGTGGACTCGCGCTCCGCCACAAACTGTGCGGCGCTTTTTGCCAGCATACGGGCGGTTTCCCCGCACAGTCCGCTGGTCTCTGCCAGTTCTTCTCTGTACCGCACGGCATCCTCAAAAATCCGGGCCGCCTCCGCTGAAGCGTTGTTCCGCCATCCGCCGTTCTCAGAGACAGAGTCACCGCCCGGAACGCTTTTCGCTGCAGATGCCCGAGGAACTTCCTGAATCTTTTCTGCCTCAGATGTCCGGAAATCTTCCTGAAGTCTTTCCTCTTCAGAAGACCGGGAATACGCCTGAAATTTTTCCGCCTCAGATATCCGGAAATCTTCCCGGAATTTATCCGCCGTGCACGCGGAATCCATCCGGTATACGATCTCCAGCGACACACATTCCCCCGCCGCCACTCTCTTTTCTACAAAGTGATTCACATATGTGCTCCCCTGCGGATTCCTCCCGTCACACTCATCATACGCATAGTACAATCCGGTGACAAATCTTGTCGGGAAAGAACAGACCGCTCCATTCGTCAAAAAATACAGTTCCAGTCCGTTCGATCTGAGCACATATTTTTCACTGTCGAGGTCATTCGGTTTCTGGGCCTCCAGACAGGTGTCTTCTGACTGCCGATGTCCTTGTCCGGTTATCTTCTCAACCAAAAATTCCTGTCCTTTACATGGCTGTTTCCCCTTGGGACAGAACTGAAGATGCGGCGTTACCTTCAGAACGGCATCGCCAGCCGTCCGGTTCTCCAGCCGGTAGCGGACGGCGATCACATTCTTCCCCTGTTTCATGGCAATCTCTTTCTCAATCTCCACACCGTCCACATGAAAGAGCCATCTGGGATAATCTTCAAAACAAAAACTGTCGAGAAAATAAAATCCATTTTCATCTCTCGTCTCCTCTGTATATCTCTGACTCGACAGATGGATTTCTTTTCCGTTCAGCTCCAGAATCTCCTCCAGCCGGTGTATCATGCTGTACCGGTGGTTCGGCGCCTTTATACAGGCCATGAAAAAGGAGTGATCATTTCTTGAGCTTGAACCGATCATCGTTCCAGAGGAAAACCCGCCCAGCCCGTTTGTCAGAAGATAACAGTTCTCCTCCCCGCGCCAGCCGTCCGCCCAGTCGCTTCTCCCATAGATAAATTTCATTTCTCTGCCCTCCTGCCAAACACTGTCACGGATACCGGCGCTGTCCGGATCATTTTCCCGCCCTGACAAATGCGTTCCTCCATCGGAACGTCTCTCTGCCATCCGGAAATTTCTCCGGTTTGATTCTTTTTCCTGCATCCGGATTTTTCCGTGGCCTTATCCGATTCAATCTGAGTTTCTCTTCGAAGCCCGGGATTTTTTTCAGTCGGGTTTTTCCCCTGACACCCGGATTCTTCTTCTGTTTGACTCTCTTCCTGGAAAATTTTCGCCCACCTCCAGCTGTCCTCCCCGTCGATCAGCAGTTCCCACTTTCCGGGAGGCAGCGCAGACTCCTGCTCCTTCTGCGTACTGTTATACCATATGGCAAGCATATCCCACCTCCCGTGCTCTCTGTTGTCCACATAGAAACTTACACATCCGGGCATCGGAACTGATTCCTCCAAAATATGTCTTCCTGCCCCGGCGGACTTATCATACAGACCGGGCATCTGCTTTCGGAACGCAATCAGCCCTCTGTAATATTCCATCAGTTCCCTGTAGTCATACATTCTTCTCCAGTCAAGCTGGTTGATGACAGCTGACGACCGGTAGCTGTTTTCATCTCCGCGTTTTGTTCTGGCCGCTTCCTCGCCCGCGAGAAAAAACAGCCGTCCCTGGCAGGTAGCGCAAACCGCGGCTGCCATTTTGTTCGCGCGGACAACTTCCCTGTCATACTCTGTAAAGGATTTTCCCGGTTTCAGCGTAGCCATCAGTTTATCCCACAAGGTCAGATTGTCATGTGCGGAGACATAATTCACGATCTGCGCAGGAGACTTCGCCCGAAATTCCGTATTTCCTTTCATGGCTGTCTTTTTTTCTGCTGCATTCATATTTTCTTTTTTTCTTTCATTTTCTCCCGTTTTCCTGTTCCTCTCCGGGTGCGGTTTTTCAGCCGCCTCGTCCGTCCCTGACCTCGAAATTCTCCGTTTTTCCGTGTCCGCATCCTTTTTCTCCGCTTTCCGCAGATCCGCTTCTGCGTCCTCTTCAGGAATCGGCTCCGCATTTTCCCCCCAAGCCGCACTCTCCGGCCGGGCTGTCCACGCGCGGACGGCGCGGAGGATCTCTGATTCCAGACCTGTTCCCCCGTTGACAAAGCCTGGCTTTCTCTTTTCAAATACATGACCTTTTATCGTGTCTCTCGTTGCATCACAGAAAACCCCGATTCCCTCATCAAGAAGATACAGATTTTCCTTCAGGCATGGAATACTGCCCTTCTCCATCGCGGAAGAACCGGCCCTCCATGGCTCTCCATACAGAAGAATTTCACCGGGTCCGAATTTTTCGTCCAGGGCATGCCGAATCCGATTCATCAGAGCAGTGTCCAGCAGTCCCATGAGATCGAAGCGAAATCCGTCGATGTGATACTCTTCCGCCCAGTATAACACAGATTCCAGAATATAGTCCGCCGCCATTTCTCTCTCGCTCGCAAAATCATTGCCGCACGCGGAACCGTCCGACCAGCTCCCGTCTTCCCTGTAACGGTAATAATAACCGGGAACTGTCCGCTCAAACCAGGAATCCCTGCTGTACGTGTGATTGTAGACCACATCCATGACCACGCGGATTCCACTTCTGTGCAGCGCCATGACCAGCTCCTTCAGTTCCCGGATCCGCACCTCCCCATGAAAAGGATCCGTGGCGTAGGAGCCCTCTGGCACATTGAAATTCAGGGGATCGTAGCCCCAGTTGTACGATTCTCTTTTTTCCGCGCCATCTGGATCACCGTCTGCACAGTCCGGTCTTTCATTCGTTTCCACGTTCCTGCTGCAATCCACATTTTCATCGACGCCCAAGCATCCATTCCTGCCGCAGTCTGCACATTTCCCACTGTGCGTTTTCGTTTTTTCACTCCCGCTATACGCACGCTCCATATCAAATCCCGCGCTCTCATTCACAGACGCAAAATCAAATACCGGCATCAGCTGTACATGTGTGACGCCCAGATATTTCAGATAATCGAGGCAGGTGGGATGCTCCCCGTCCTGATCCAGCGTCGTGCCGTTTACCGTGAATGCTTTATACTTTCCTCTCCATTCCTCAGGAATCCCGCACGAAGGATCATTTGAAAAATCCTTCACATGCACCTCACAGATAATCTGCTCACTTGCCTTTTCCGGTGCATGATCATCTTCCCAGCCGTCCGGATCTGTCCATCTCAGATCCACGACCATACTTCTTGTTCCATTGCAGCCGCAGGCCCTGGCATAAGGATCTGCGGTTCGCTGCCTTCTTCCGTCTGTCTCCACGATAAAATCATAATAAACTCCGTGACAGTCTCCCTGCAGTTCATATTCCCACACGCCTTTTTCCCGGCGCGACATGGCAGCAGAAACGCAGCGCTCTGTCTGTCCATTCGGATAAAGATTCAGGAAAACGCGGTCCGCCAGCGGACTCCACAGCTTAAACCGCGTAAAATCCGGAGTATGGACCGCGCCAAGATCTCCTCCCCTGTAAATACAGGTATTCCTGAATACATCACTCTCATAATAATTATGTAACTCTCTCCGGTTCATACCATTCCCTTTCCCCGCATTTTTTCACACATCTCCTCTCCCGCTTTCCTTTCGCAGGATCCCCGCAGCTTACTTTTCTGTCTCTTTTACTGCCCGCGGGCACACCCAGACGTCTCATGCGTTGTCCTTGTCGTCTCTTTCACTGCCGCAGCACATTCGCATAAAACCGCAAAAAGGATACCTCAGCTGATGCTGTGTATCCTTTTCGCTCAAAATTCAACAACCTTGCTGCCAGACAGCCGGATACAGGTCTTCTGCTTTGCCCGTCTGTTTCCGGCATCCGCACAGCGCCAGACAAACAGAGCATGGCGCCTGCTGTCCGCAAAATCAGGGAACATTTTCCGATTCAGAAAAATTTCCCCTTGTTCCCATCCGGCTCAGCCCTTTACTGCGCCTGACGACATGCCGTCCACATAATATCTCTGCAGGAACATGAACAGCACGGCGATCGGAATGGAGATCAGCACGGCCCCCGCCGCGAAGCAGGTGTACCAGTTATCAATGTATTCTTTCTCAAGCATACGCCACAGACCGATTGCCACCGTATAGTAATCCGCGTTCGCACGGCAGATTACCTTCGCGAAGATGAAATCCACCCACGGTCCGATGAATGCGGTCAGCACCGTGTAGACGATGATCGGCTTGCTGAGCGGCAGCGTGATCTTCTGGAAGATCTGCCAGCGTGTGCAGCCATCGATCAGGGCCGCCTCGTCGATCGCCAGCGGAATCGTGTCGAAAAAGCCTTTCGCAATCTGGAATCCGAGGCCTGCGCCGCCGGAATAACAGAGGATCAGTGCCAGACGGATTAACCCCCCCTCAGAAAGTCCCAGAGCTTTCAGGATGAAATACACGGCCACCATCGACATGAAGCCCGGGAAGAGTCCAAGAACCATCGCCATGTTCATGTACGGCTTTCTGAATTTGAAGCGCAGCCTGGAGAGGCAGTACGAGACGGCCAGCACGTAGAACGTGGACAGGATGCACGAACAAATCGCTATGAACAGCGTGTTCCCAAACATCTTCGGGAAATTCAGGATCGTCGTGTCGGTGAACAGTTTAACATAATTGGCAAGCGTATACCCCTGCGGGAGGAAAGTCGATACATAGGATCCTTTCTCCGCGCGGAAGCTGGTCAGCACGACCCACGCGATCGGAAATACCCAGATAACGGCCAGAATCGCGAGTACGACATGCACGATCGTGTTGTTTATCATTTTTGTGCGTTTTACAGAACGCTGTTTTGGTGCTGCCATTTTAGAATCCCTCCTCGTCCTTGTAAGATTTACTGTTGCGGTATGTCAGCAGCGCGCCGACTGCCAGGATTATGAACGTCAGGATGCCGATAACCGCGCCGACGTTGTAGTACTGCTTGTCGATCGTCAGCTTGTACAGCCAGGTGACAAGGAGGTCCGTGCTTCCCGCCGTGGACGCAAGATCCGTGACCGGATCGCCGCCCGAGAGCAGATAGATGATATTGAAGTTGTTTACGTTGCCCGTAAATGTAGCGATCAGATACGGCGTCGTCACGAACAGCATGTACGGAAGCGTGATCTTAAAGAAGATCTGCACCGCGTTCGCGCCGTCCACCCGCGCGGCCTCATACAGGTCGCCCGGAATATTCTGGAGCACGCCGGTCAGCTGCAGCAGCGTGTAGGGAACGCCCACCCAGATATTGATCACGATGACTGTCACCTTTGCCCAGAGCGGATCCGTGAAGAACGGGAGCGCGCTGTCCGCGCCGATCCATCCGAGATTGCGCAGCAGCACGTTGACCGCGCCGTTCGGCTGAAGCATCGTTCTCATGATCAGCAGAGAGACGAAGGACGGAACCGCGCAGGAGAGCACGAAGCAGAAACGCCAGAAGCTCTTGCATTTCGTGTCTTTCCGGTTGATGACGATCGCGAGGATCATACCGAAAATATAGTTCGTGAAGGTTGCGAAGAAAGCCCACACCAGCGTCCAGACAAGCACCGACCAGAACGTGCTGCCCAGAATACTGGAAGAATCAAACAGCGCCTTGAAGTTGTCAAGCCCCACCCAGTCAAACAGCACCAGATGGTTGCCGATCTTGCTGTAGTTTGTGAACGCCATGCAGATCATGAAGATCAGCGGCAGCACGGTCAGGCCGAAGATAAAGGTCAGAGCCGGCGTCATCAGCAGCCTGTGTATGTTTTCATGCAGCAGAGACTTCAGATCTTCCCCAAATGTGTTCACATGTTTGCCCGTCTTGTCGAGGCACTCTGCCTTGTACGCGCTCTTTGTCGTTCCTCTCCAGATCCAGAACATCAGGACGGTCAGAAGAATTGTCGCAACGCCGTACAGAAGGATCAGCACGGAGTTGTCGCCCTGTGTGTACTCATAAATCTGAAGCGCCTCATTCCAGACTTCCTCCTGCTCGATGCTTCCAAGCGAAGGAAGCATTGCCAGACAGTGGAATCCGCTCTTTACCATAAACAGCAGATAGAGCACTTCCGTCGCAAGGAAGATGATTCCTTTTGCCGCCTGCTTATGCATGATATTGCCCAGGCCCATGATTATCATGGAAAGCTTTGTCTCGGGTCCTCCCTCTTTGATTGCCGCCGAAACGGTGTAGGGAGTCGGAAAATCATTCACTTTTTTCTTAAATAATCCCATAGTTCTCACCTCGCCTCTGTCATGATATGCCGTCGCTGTTCATCGCGTCGTTCATTGCCTGTGTCTGCTCCGCCGCGTTTTCATGCGTGACAGTCTTGTTGCGGATTCCCTTGCCCATGTTTTCCACAGGCGTCCAGCAGTTGCCCATCTTGCTCACGAACGGCTGAAGAATCGATGTGCGGTCGAACGTGTCGTTCTGCGCCACCACCAGCATGTCGGAGCTGATCGCCTCATCCTCGAGAAGCTCCGTGTTGCACGGAACCACATTCCTCAGATCATAATGCAGTCTTTGCGCTTCCGCGCTTCCCAGATAGATCGCAAGCTGGATCGAAGCGACCATATGATCGGAGGTCGCGTTCACGCCGATCGCCTTGGAACCTGCGTAGGCCATCATCTGCTTCTCCTCGCCGTTCAGCGTGTACGTCGGAAGCGCCGCCACGCCCATATCGTCCCCGAGGATCTCCCGGATGCTCGCGGCATCCCAGGAACCGGTAAACATCGCGTTGATGCTGCCGTCGCGCATGCCGGCCATGCCGGAACCGTCCGCGTCCACCACAAAGTTCGGGTTGTCCAGCAGGTCGATCAGATAATTGGTGACCTCGACCGCTTTGTCTCCCGCAAAGTCGACGCCTGCCTCCTCCACGGTTCCATCTTCAAACAGCGTGCAGCCGTTCGCGATGTAAAATGCCGGAAGATACCAGGAATTCGTGAACGGGAAGGAAACCACGCCTTTTTCCAGCATCTTGTCAAGACTCTTGATATCCTCATCGGAGAATATCTTTTTGTCGTAGAACATGTACCAGGTATTCGTCGTGAACGGCACGCCATAGAGGAATCCGTCCTGACGAAGGGAATTGGTAACCGTCTCGGAGTTCGTGTCCATGATCTGCTGTTCATAGATTCCTCCGAATTTCGCGACCGCCTTCGCGTCTGTCAGTACGGTGATGTTGTCGTTCGCGTACATGAAGACATCCGCGCTCGCCGACGGGTCCTGCGCCACCTGGGAAGCGGCCGTCGCCTCATCCGCCACGCCGTAGACAAAGGAAATGTCATACTCCGGATGCGCCTCGGCAAAAGCCTCGCAGCACGTCTGCAGCCATTCCCCGCTGTCTTTCGACTGATCCTCGGACGGAGCCCAGACCATGAGGCGCATGTGCTCCTCCCCGTTTGCCGACTGGCCGGCGCTGCCGCAGCCTCCAAGCATTGACGCCGCAAGGACACCGGCCATGAGAACTGTAACATACTTTCTCATTGTACTTTTCTCTCCTCCTTTAAAAGTTTCGCTTAGTTTCGATACTTTTATATTTACTCCAATTTCAACGATTTGTCAACCTGTTTTTCGACGTTTTTCAGGTTTTTCAGTCCTTTTTCTTCTTTTTCCGGTCGTTCTGTACAATTAATATTTTTAATATTACGAAACTTTTCTAAACTTTCAGTGTTTCTCGTTGCAATCATCGATACCTGTTGGGAGGGAATTGTAACATTTTTCACATATTTATGCCTTTTTCCTGAGAATCATTTGCAATTTCCCGCGAAACCATGTATAATAGGCCCCAGCAGTATCGCTCACGCGTTCCCCCTGCCGCCGAAAAAATATGAACAGGAGGGTTTTATGCCGACAATTATTGATATCGCAGCGAAACTTGGCGTTTCAAAAGGCACTGTATCAAAAGCGCTGAACAATTCCAGCGACATTAGCGAAACTTTACGAAAAAAAGTGGTGGAAACCGCCGTCGAGATGGGCTATGAAAAAAACCGCGTCCGCAGAAACCGTGCGCAGAAACTGTGTATCATCGTGGAAAACATGGCCTGCAGCAATGAGTCTGATTTCGGATATGAAATTATTATGGGATTTAAAAAGCTTGCGCTGCCCGCGGGCTGGGAAGTGGACATTGTGGAGATGACCAAAGAAGAACAGTTTAAAATTTCCTATGATATGTTTATGATGCAGAATGAATACAGGGGCGCTTTTATCCTCGGATTTGCGCTGACGGATCCCTGGATGGAAGAACTGAAAACCTCGCGGACTCCTGCCGTACTCTACGACAATTATATTATGGAAAATCCATCCGTCTCCTACATCGGAATCAACAACGAAGAAGGCGTAAATCTGGCCATTTCCTATCTGAAGGAGCTCGGGCATACACGCATCGGCTATCTTGGAGGCGCCATGGAATCCTACATCATGCGTGCACGCTATTACGCGTATTTTCATTCCATGGAGTATCACGGGCTTTCTGCCGAAGAGGAACTGACCGGATATTCCTACCACATCTCAGAATGTACGCAGAAGTATCTTCCCGTCCTGCTCGAGAAAAAAGTCACCGCCATTTTGTGCTGTCACGACGCGCTCGCACACGCTGTGCTGAATCACTGTCTCGAGCTGGGATACCGCATCCCCGAAGATATCAGCATCATCGGATTTGACGACGCTCCCTTCTCCGCCTACACAACGCCGCCGCTCACCACAATCCGGCAGGACCGCAGCGCGCTCGGACGATGCGGCTACTACGCTTTAAGCAGCCTGCTCAATCACACATCAATCAGTTCTCTTTTGCTGCGCGCCGAGCTGATTAAAAGGCAGTCTGCCGGACCGGTCCATACTGAGCTGACCGGAAAACAGTCTGTCAAAACAGCGGAGATCTCCCCGTCACACGCTGAACCAGGCAAAAGACAGTCCGCAGGGTGAATGAAAGATCGAGTGATTTCCCTGCCCGGGCCTGCGCATCGCTGAAAAAACGGCATAGCCGGTATTTCACAGCTATGCCGCTTTTTGCGAAAATTTCTCTGACGCAGCCGAAAATGCCTCTGGCATTTTCGGCTGTCCGCCTATATCTCACAGATTTTTCAGTCTGCGTCGCGCACTTCCTTACGCACCGGAAGAATGCATCCCGGTGATACGGACAGTTCGTCAAGTCCCATCTTGAGGAAGGTCTTTGTGAGCGTGGTGTCAGCGCCGAGCTCGCCGCAGATACCTGCCCAGATGCCTGCCTTGTGCGCATTGTCCGTGACCATCTGGATCAGACGAAGCACTGCCGGATGATGTGAATCATAGAACGGATCCAGCTTGGAGTTCTGACGGTCGATCGCCAGCGTGTACTGGGTCAGATCGTTCGTGCCGATGCTGAAGAAGTCGACAACCTTCGCGAGTTCATCGCTCATCACGGCCGCTGCCGGCGTCTCGATCATGATACCTTCCTCGACCTCGCCTACCGGAATTCCTTCCGCGATCAGTTCTTCTCTGACGGACTTGGAGATCTCCTTGACCTTGAGAACCTCGTCAACGGAAATGATCATCGGATACATGATCGCCAGGTTACCGAACGCGCTCGCGCGGTGAAGCGCACGAAGCTGGGTTCTGAAAATCTCAGGCCTTGTCAGGCAGATACGGATTGCCCGATAGCCGAGCGCCGGGTTGTCTTCCTTGTCGAGCTTGAAGTAATCAATCTGCTTGTCCGCGCCAATATCCAGCGTACGGATGATAACCTTCTTGCCGCCCATGGTCTCTACAACCTTCTTATATGCCTGGAACTGTTCCTCCTCTGTCGGATAATCCGCCGACTCCAGATAGAGGAACTCGCTGCGGAAGAGGCCAATGCCGCCCGCATCGTTCTCAAATACAGATGCAAGATCATTTGGAGAGCCAATGTTTGCGTACAGATTGATTTTCTGGCCGGATTTCGTCACATTCTCCTTGCCCTTTAAGGTCTGCAGCAGTTTCTTCTGCTCGTCGTCAGCTGCTTTTTTCTTGAAATACTCTTCCAGCAGAGGCATTTCCGGATCAATGATGAATTTTCCTTCGTAACCATCCACGATACCGATCTTGCCGTTCCAACCCGCGTCAATATCCACACCAATCAGCGCCGGAATGCCCATCGTCCTTGCAAGGATCGCCGTATGGGAATTCGCGGAACCAAGGCGTGTGACAAACGCGAGGAGCTTCGTCTTGTCCATCTGGACCGTCTCGCTCGGAGCGAGATCCTCCGCCACGATGATGACCGGCTCGTCGCCGATATCCGTGCCGCCGTTTCCGCCGCTCAGGATCGTGACGACGCGCTCTGTGACATCCTTGATGTCCGCGCTTCTCGCCATCATGTACTCATTGTCCGTCATGCTTGCGAACATTTCCGCAAAGTTATCGCCTGTGGTGGCCGCCGCGTACTCCGCGTTCAGGCCCTGTCCTGAGATGATGTTGTGTACAGACTCGGTGTAATCGTCATCCTCAAGCAGCATCGCGTGTACATTGAAAATCTCCGCGTTTGCCTCGCCGACTTCCACAACCGCTTTCTCATACAGAGCGTTCAGCTGTCTGACCGCTTCCTCTTTCGCCGCCTCATATCTTGCGATCTCGGCCTCAACATCATCTACTCTCCTGCGGGTAACCTTGTTGTCAGCCTTTTCATAAAATTTGATTTTGCCGATCGCAATACCGTTAAAAATTTTCTTTCCTGCTCTTTCTTCCACGAGATATCCTCCCGAATTTTATGATTGCTGTCTATATGTCCCTGTTCGTTTCATGTGAAATCTTTATGTTTTCTGTACAGATCACTTTTCGGATTCTGCAAAAAATCTTCGGGGTTCCGTACAAAACGTGCGGAAATCACCTCGAATTCAGTGGAGGTGTGAACTGCAGCAAATCTTTCGCTGCTGACCGCTTCCCTGCCGGGTATTACAAATCCTCACCGGATACCGGCCCGTGACCGTAACAGTCCTTCACACACTCTGTACGCCTCGTCTTACAGGTTCTGCTCGAAGAACTCTTTCAGAGCTGCGATCGCCGCATCTTCATCCGGACCGTCAGCCGCGATGGTAACTTCCTCGCCCTGCTTTACGCCAAGAGACATCAGCATCATAAGCTGTGTAAGCTTTTTGGTCTGGCCGTTCTTTGTGATGGTTGTAGCTGACTGGAATTTCTTTGCTTCTTTGACAAGAAGTCCGGCCGGTCTTGCATGGATACCAAGTTTGTCTTTGATTACATACGTAAATTCTTTCATTTCAGTTACTCCTTTTCCTGATTTTTTAACTTTTTTGGGTATTTTGCCCCAAGTCTGTATTATTATACTGCATATTTCCAAGTTCTGCAAGCTGTTTCCTCTGCATTTTGCACAAAAATCACAATTTTATGAATCTTGTCGGATTTTATGTTCAATTTTTGATATATATCGAACATTTTTTGTGCGTTTATATGAATATTTATTTAAGTTATTAATTTATAATACTATTGTTTTAATTTTATTTTTATCATTTTTCTCTCTGACGCAAAATTCAGGCATCCGCTGCTTCAGAATTAACGCGGCGCTGCACCGGCAAATACCGGTCCAAGGCCCGCTCTGCCGAAAAGGGGTGCCTCACAGTTTCAGGAACCGCCGGAACACCTTGCAGTATTCCTTCGCCTTCTCCTGACTCTCCATCTCACAGAAAATACGCAGCAGCGGCTCCGTGCCGGAAAATCTGGCAATGATCCAGCCTCCGCTCTGAAAATACACCTTGCAGCCGTCCATGTAGGATACTTTTTCCACTGGTTCATCAAATACCGGAAGCTCCCTGTCCTCATAGAGAATTTTCCGGAGTTCCCGTGAGCGTTCAGTCGGAAAGCGGTAGGAAGTCTCCTCCATGCACGACGCGCCGTATCTGTCGTGAATCTCTTCCATCAGCTCCGAGAGTCTCTTTCCTGTCACCGCGATCATCTCGACCAGAAGCGAAGCCGCGTAGATTCCATCTTTTCCGTTGATATGGCCGCGCACCGTCAGGCCGCCGGAGGATTCCCCGCCGATCAGCGCGTTCGTCTCCTGCATCTTCGAGGAAATATGCTTGAAGCCGACCGGCACCTCATAACAGGCTTCCCCAAACGATTCGGCCATGCGGTCCAGGATATGCGTGGTTGCCACGTTGCGCACCGCGGGTCCGCGCCACCCTTTGTACTGCAGAAGATAATAGTACAGCAGCATCAGGATATCATTTGCCGTCAGGTATGTTCCCCTGTCGTCGACAACTCCCAGACGGTCCGCGTCCCCGTCCGTCGCAATCCCAAGATCACACTCCATCTCTGTCACATACGTACAGAGCTCCGTCAGAGAATCCCTGCTCGGGGCCGGCATTCTGCGCCCGAACAGCGTATCGTGCGCCTCATGGATCAAATCCACCTCGCAGCGCGCCGTGGACAGAATGGTCTTGATCGAAGTCTGACTGACACCGTACATCGGATCGAGCACAATATGCAGTCCGCGGTCGCGGATCGCCTGCATATTGATATTCGCGATGATATTATCCAGATACTCGTTCAGCGGATTAAATTCCGTCACCAGTCCCTGCGCCCGCGCCTTCTCGTACTCAATAAATTCGACTTTTCCCTCCTGCTCCGCCCTGGCAGCGTACGCTTCAATCTCCTTTGTATGTTCTTCGCCCGCGTCCCTGCCTCCAAAAGTAAACACCTTAAATCCATTGTAAATTGCCGGATTATGGCTCGCCGTCACCATCATCCCATAGTGCATCCGGTGTTTCTCCACATAGAACATGATAAGCGGCGTCGGAGAAGACCGGTTCACAAAATAACAGTGAATTCCTTCCGCCGCAAACACTTCGCACGCCCATTTCACAGCTTCCTTTGAGAGAAATCTCCTGTCATATCCGATGACAATTCCCTCCTGCTCTACCTGTTCCTTTTTCATCTTCACGGACATGGCCTTCGCCAGAAACTGAATATTCCGCCGTGTAAATCCGTCCCCGATCACGGCGCGCCATCCCCCTGTGCCAAATCGTATCATGGACCTTCTCCTTTCGCGTTGTATGCTCTGCATAGTCTTGCACGTTTCCCCGCCTGCTGCCTCAGGATCCGGAAGCGCCTGAGGACAGAAATCAATTAATTACAATATTTTTGTAATATATGCAATACTTCTTCTTTTTCTTTGTTATCATATCATGTAATCTACACAAATACAATGCCCGAAAACTTCTATTATGCTGCGGCAGTACTAGTTTCCATGTGCGGGCCTGCGCATAAAAAAGAACCGGATCCCCTGCCATATCTCAGCAAAAGATCCGGTCTCTCAAAAATCTCTGTCTTTTATTCTCCCTGGCCGTAAATCTCTCCAGGCATTGTGCTGCTTCCATCAGTAGCAGCATCCGTCTCCTGCTCCTCTCCCGGAGCTGTTATCGTATCTCTATTATAACCGGCCGCCGCTTTGCTTCCGGTTTCTGTCTCCGTTTCACTCTCTGTCTCCTGATCACTCTCTTCTCCGAAAAGTCCGCTCTCGTCTCTTTCTTTTACAAGCGCGGCCCTTCTTTTTTTCGCGGCACTGACAGCCTTTTTCAGCGCGCGCTCCCTGGCCGCCTGCTCCTCCGCGTCCTCTTTTGCCTGCTGAAGAGCAATCCATTTCCCGGCCTCACCGCTCTCATCGAGCACCGCCTGCACCAGAAACCTGTGTTCCGGGTCGCCGCGGTAACAGGTGGACAGCGTCAGAATATGGCTGTCCTCCGTCAGGGTTTCATATACGTCCCTGTCAAACGTAGAAAGACCTTCGCACTTTTCACCGATTGTCTTAATATAGTTCTGGCAGCACGCTGCGTCATCCTGATCAAAATTATAGAGCAGATGGCGGTTGTCGTTCACATACGCAGCAAAAATATGATAGTTCAGCGTCACCTGCGGCAGATAAATGTAGATCGTATCGTAATTCCACATGATATCCGAGCCTTCCATCTCCCGAAGAGACCCGAACATGCTCCTGTCTCTCATGTTATGCCCGTACAGGATTGTAAGAAAATCCGTAAAGCTTTTCCGGTTGTAAAACTGGGAAAAAACAGATCCCGGATAGCTCTCGTACCCCTGCCAGTCATGATGAAGATAAAACTCCTGATCTCCCACGCTCTGCATCAGCGGATAATCAATGATCCCTCCCGTGCCCGGATAGTAAATCCACGCGTATACATCCGAATTGATGTTCTGATAATACCGAAAATCAATGGCGGACTCCGTCTCAGCCGGCAGGATATCCTGCTCCGCAACCTGTTCCTGATTCTCGATCACAATGTCTGTCTCCTGCGCCAGAGACACTGCCCGACCCGGATATCCGGCAGACAGCGCCCCGCACAGGGCCGCTGTACCTGCAGCCAGCGCCAGCGTTCTCCGTCTTTTTCCAAAAAACTTTTCCGTCACGATATTTCACCCCGTTGTCCGGCAGCTGATCCGTCTGTATCCCGAATGAATATCAGTCAAAAATACTTTCCATTTCCCAGCTGATGATCTCACCGGTCACTGCATCCGCCTCAAATTCATATTCCTCTGTTCCGTTGACAAAACTTCCCTCATAGACCAGGCGTCCATCCTCGTAATCCTCATGAACCCTTCCCCAGGTCACTTCCGAACCGCTCAGTCCCGCCTTCTCAAGCGCGGCATTCTTCGCCGCCTCAAGGCCGGAAGCCGGACCATCCTCTGCCGGAGAAAGGGAAGCTTCGCCGCCGTCCTGCTTCTGATTTTCCTCCATCCAGACGAGGTGCGCTTTCCCATCGTAATCCCAGGCGAGAACCGCTCCCGTATCCGCGTCGATCTCGTACTCAAATTTCTTTTCGTCCTGCGTACGGAATTCAAGTTCATGAATCGTCCTGCCGTCGTCCTTTTCCGTCTTTGTCTTCGTGAAAGTGACCTCATCTGCCAGTTCTCCCGCATGAGCCGCCGCAGCCTCCTGCGCCTGCTCAAGCGTCACCGCCCCGGTTCCCTCCGAGGCTGTCTCATATTCATAGGATGCTCCATAGATCAGGCCGCTCTCGGCAAGGATTTCATACTCATATTCTTCATAATTCTGTGTAACAAAGGAAACCTCCAGAAGCTGCTTTCCGTCATCATGTTCCGCCGTGACACGGATGGAGGCCGTCTCTTCCTCCGTAAGCCCCGCGTCATCGAGCGCAATCGTCTTTGCTTCGTCTTCCGTGATCTGCGCTCCGTAGGCATTCATTGAAAAAGCTGCCAGAACCGCTCCTGTAAACAGCGCCGTCGTCAATAATGTAATCCGTTTTTTCATCTGATAACCCTCCTGTAAAACAAACCGCTTCAGCGGAGACCTGCTCCGTTTCTGATACAGCTGTTGTATATTTTATCAGGAATTTGTGAATATATCATGAAATCTGCCGGAAATATCCGGAAAATATACTGTACTTTTCTGGTATGGCGAACGTCGTCTACCGGACCGTCACGCGGATCCTGGCCTTTTTGCCTCCTGCAGACCGAATCGTGATCACAGCTTTTCCTTTTTTTCTGGCAGTAATCTTTCCTCTGGCATTCACAGAGACCGCAGCAGCGTCCGAAGAACTGTACGTCAAAGCATCATCGGCGTTCCACGGTTTCCTTTTGACTGAAATCCTGTATGTTTTCCCTTTTCTGAGGATAATTTTGCTCTTTGAAACCGTAAGTTTCCTGGACGCAGTCCCCCTGTACGCAGACTCGGATAATACCGGCAGGCGAAACGGTTCCTGCTGACCGGCGCGCAGATACCCCGACGGCCGGTGCGTCGTCCCGACTCTGCCCGCAAACGCAGCTGTTCCGGAACCCGCAAGAAAATAATCATATTTCGGTTCCCTCTGATCATCGTTCGTGACATCCACAAGATACCATCCACCGTCCTCCATTTGCACATAATTCCACATATGACTGATGTTCTCCGACTTCAGTCCCCCTGTCACAAGAATGACCGGGATATCATTTGCCCTGCAGATGACGGCAAACAGCTTCGCGTAGGTCTCGCAGACGCCTCTGTGCCCGTACCGGTCCAGAAGTCCTCCCGTGACCGTATGATGCCAGCGCTGGTTTTCTCCTTTCCCGGCGTAATCCACCTGTTTCAGAACCGCGTCATGCGCCGCCTTTACTTTCTCATATCTGGTCTGACATTTTCTCACAGACCGGACCAGCCTGTCAATGACCGCCTGCGCCGGCCGTATCTCTTTTTGAATTCCGTCATAATAAACGGCAGGATACAGAATGACATACGAAGCTGTCATCTCACCCTGTTTCTCCTCCTGCGGAGAACTTTGAAAACCAAGCCTGAGATCAAATCCGGATATCCAGAAAATCTCGCTGTGGTCCCGCAGGAACGCATCCGCCCCCGCATGGCATTCACCGGCGAGCCCGGCCGCTTCTGCCATCCCGTACTCTCTGGACAGTCCGACCCGCAGCCCTTCTTCTCCAGATGATCCGCCGGAATCCCTTCCGTCCGCAAACCCGAACCCGCCGGGATTCTGCAGTCCGCGCGCACCCGCCAGTGCATCATACACGTTTTTCGCCGTCCCCGTAAGCTGGGCTCCATACAGCCATGCTCCGGCGTGAACCCGGGAAACACTCCACGGGCACAGCAGCAAAAATACAGCACAAAACAGCAGCAGACAGCCACTCCGCTTTTTCAGATATTCTCTCATACGCTGACCTCCTGACAAAAAACAGTCTGTTTGCAGTTCTTATCATGATCGGATGAAAATATGCCGGCATTCCTTCCATCCGATTCTTCCAGGTCATTCCATAAAAAGTATAAAACAGCTTTCTGAAAAAGAACAGTGACTTCAAAATTCAATAACCTGCGCTGTACAGCGTCTTTGATCAGGCAGAAAACGTTTTTCCCTTCTGCGCACAGCAAAAGGCACTGCCGCGCGGACGATTTCTCATCCGCTTTGCAGTGCCCCATACTTTGTTAAAAAATATCGGCGTCTCCGAAGAACGGGAAAAAGGAAAATCCGTCGTCCTCCCCGTAATCAGGCACATCATCTGCCGCATCTTTTTTGCGGCTTTCCTGTTCGGCCTCCGCTTCTTTGTCCTTTTTATCCGTCTTTTTCTTCTTATCGGAAGCGCTTCCATCCCCCTGCAGCGTCACTTCAACCTCCCGGCTTTCATACTCGCCTCCGTTTGCGGTCTGCACCTCCACTGTAACCGTTTCTCCCACCTTGTAATACGCAAGTTCATCCACAAGCGCCGTATGACTCGTGATATCAATGCCGTCAAATTTCGTGATGACATCGCCTTTTTTGATCCCGGCCTTCTCCGCCGCGGAACCTTCCGTGACATCCTGAACAAACGCTCCCGCCGGCATGTTGTACAGATCCTTTGCGTCCTCCGAAACGTTTACAACCGTGATTCCCAGATAACCATGCTCCTCATCTTCGACTTTGTCCCTTGTCTGTCTGTTCACCAGTCTCTCGAGAATCGGGATTGCCGTGTCAATCGGGATCGCATATCCCATGTTCTCCACATAATCCCCGGTCTCTTTCGCGAGATTGATTCCGATCACTTCCCCGGACGCATTCAGAAGAGCTCCGCCGCTGTTCCCGAAATTCACAGCCGCATCCGTCTGAATCAGTTCTCCCTCATAATTGTCCAGATCGATATCTTTGTTCAGGGCGCTTATAATTCCGCTCGTAACACTCTGGCCTATCCCGAGGGCATTTCCGATTGCAATGGCCGCCTGCCCGACTTTCAGATCATCCGAGCTGCCAAGCTTTGCTATCTTAAGCTGACCCATCACGTCTTTCGGGATATCGGAAAGCTGTACCGCGACGACCGCGAGTTCGTGCCTTGCATCCGTCCCCTTGACTTTCGCCGCCGCAATGAGATCTTCCTCATCCTCAGCCTCCACGTTGAAGCAGACCGTCAGCTCAGTGGAATCCGCAATCACATGATTGTTTGTGGCAATCAGCAGTTCGTCGTCATTCTGCGCGACGATGACTCCCGACGCGGTGCTGGTATTCTCATATTCCTGTGTGCCATAATAATATGTCTCGACTTCCTGGACCGCTTTGTTTGTGATGGAAACGATCGACGGCATACAGGCCTCGACAATCCCCGATACGTCCGTTGTAATAATCTGCGCGCCGGACACATCCACAGAATCAATCTCCGCAAACGTCTCCTTCTCTTCCGGTTCCGTTTCCTCTTCCGTTGCGGCTTCCGTCTCTGTTTCTTCAGTTTCTGCTTCCGTCTCTGTTTCTTCAGTTTCTGCTTCCGTCTCTTTTACTTCCGTCTCGGTCTCCTCTGCGGCTTCTTCCGTATCCATCTCATCTTCCTTGTCGTCCGCGACATTCAGCGTAATCCTCTTTTCCGTCTCATCCTCATCAGCCCGAGCCTGGAGCGAAGCCTGCATTCCTCCCGTCCCTGCGAGCAGAACACCCGCCATCACCAGGGCGCCATACCGCTTCCACGCGGTTCTTCCGCCGTTTCTGTCTTCCGATTTATGTTTCTTCATCATCATTAATCTCCTTTCGTATGCACCCGGCTTTTTGTTTTATGTATTTGCCGTTCCGTTTTTACTGCGTTTACTATATCGGAAGTTTGTGATAAATTTGTGAAAATCCTTTTTAAATTGTGTGACCAAAAAAACCGCCGCACGTCGAATGTGCGGCGGTTCTGATTCCTGTACTTCTGTCTATTTATGAACAAGCAGCGATTTTCCTGTCATCTCCGCAGGCTGCTCCATTCCCATCAGCTCGATCAGCGTCGGAACGATATCGGCAAGACAGCCTCCCTCGCGCAGGCCAAGATCCTTGCCGCAGTTCACAAGAATAAACGGAACCTGATTCGTCGTATGGGCCGTAAACGGCGCGCCTGTCTCATAGTCGATCAGCTGCTCCGCATTGCCGTGATCCGCGCAGATGAACAGCTTGCCGTCCACGGACTTCACCGCTTCCACGACTTTGCCCACGCACTCGTCCACTGCCTCGATTGCCTTGATCGCGGCCGCCTCAACGCCGGTGTGGCCTACCATATCCGGATTTGCAAAGTTCGTGATGACCACATCGTACTTGCCTCCTGTGACCGCTTCCGTCACCTTCTGGCATACCTCGTACGCGCTCATCTCCGGCTTCAGATCATACGTCGCAACCTTCGGCGAATTTACAAGAATACGGTCCTCACCCGGATTCGGGGCCTCGACTCCGCCGTTAAAGAAGAATGTGACATGCGCATACTTCTCCGTCTCGGCAATTCTCGCCTGGGTCAGTCCGTTCGCCGCGAGATATTCTCCAAATGTATTTGTGACAGAAACCTTCTGGAACGCAATGCTCTTGTTCGGAATTGTCACATCGTATTCCGTAAAGCAGACATAGACAACCTTTTTGCGCGGGCCGCGGTCAAATCCGCTGAAATCATCGCAGCAGAATGTACGGGTAATCTCTCGCGCGCGGTCCGGACGGAAATTAAAGAATATAATGGAATCCCCGTCTTTGATCGTGGTAAGCGGAGCTCCGTCCTTCATGACGACTGTCGGAAGCACAAACTCGTCGGTATCGCCCCGCTCATAGGAGTTTGCAACCGCCTCAACGCCGTCCGCGGCCGTCTCTCCCACGCCTTCCGTCAGGGCGCGGTATGCCTTCTCCACTCTCTCCCAGCGGTTATCTCTGTCCATCGCGTAGTAACGTCCCATCACCGTCGCAACCTGGCCGACGCCGATCTCCGCCATCTTGTCCGTCAGCTCCTGCACATAATCCTTGCCGGAAGCAGGCGGAGTATCACGTCCATCAAGGAAACAATGCACGTAGACTTTCTCAAGGCCGAATCTCTTTGCCATCTCAAGCAGTGCGTACAGATGCGTATTGTGGCTGTGCACGCCGCCGTCGGAAATCAGCCCGTACATATGAAGCGATGTGCCGTTTGTCTTCGCGTTGTTCATCGCCTTCACAAGCTCTTTATTCTCAAAAAAAGTCCCGTCCTGTATCTCTTTTGTGATTCTTGTCAGATCCTGGTAGACAATGCGTCCCGCTCCCATATTCAGATGGCCTACCTCGGAATTTCCCATCTGTCCGTCCGGAAGACCTACCGCAAGGCCGCTCGCGTTGCCCCTGACAAACGGGCACTCTTTCATCAGCCTGTCCATGACCGGTGTAGCTGCCTCGGCAACCGCGTTGCCCTGCACCTTGTCATTCAATCCATATCCGTCAAGAATCATTAAAACTGTTGGTTTCCTGCTCATGTTCCCTCTCCTTTATCGCATGAAATAAATTTTACCAGCTTGCATTATAACATGTCAGTTTCTGAAACGCAATGTGATTTTCAGCCCAAACCCGTGTCAAAAAAACAGAAGGTTACAGTCAATCAGCTTTCCCGTCCCGCCATGACAGTCAGCAGCTTCCGCGCTGTCAGCGACGCCGCCGTGTAAATTGCGGCTGTCATCAGGGCATCCCCCATAAGGCTTGTCGTATACCCGCCGCGCAGACTGTAAAACGCGTAAGCCGTCTCGGCGGCAGTCCCTGCAAGAAAAATCATACACGCCGCTGCCGCGGGAATTCTGCGGGACCAGCGGGAAAATTCCTGTCCTTTGTCCGGATCCGTCAGTCCCAGAAGCCCTGTATCGCCTGTCACAAAAGAAAACACTGACAAAAGCGTCATCAGAGCGCATGCGCAGATTCCGCACAGCTTCCCGATCCAGACCGCCGGCAGCAGCTTCTCCCCATAAAAAGAAATTCCCATACAGCCTGCCGCACACAGCAGCAGCCAGAATTTATACAAGTACGAAGATCCCTTTCCGGAATGTTGTTCCATAAATAATCATCCTTCCCTGTCCGCAGAATATGATCCGGGTCTGTTCTCCCAAACGGTCACAGCTCCCTTATCAACACGGCTCTTCTCAAAACCTTCTGATTCTCCCCAGAACACAAGCAGCGTTCCCCGCTCCACCTCAATCATGGATTCCTGCCCGGTGAACTCATTGCTGACGCCAAGCGCACGCTCACAGGTCAGTACCGTATGATCCAGCGAATACTTCAGTCCGCGCTCACTGACTCCTTCCGCTTTCTCTCCCGCGCAGAACACGGAGATCATACCGGAGGCGGAAGGCCCGAATACAAGTTTTCCGTCTGTAACCGCGGTAATAATACTGCCTTCCCCGATCAGATAGGCCGCATATCCTTTCCGCGACAGCAGAGTCAGAAGCTGCAGGTTCGCCATCGTGTGATCCAGACGGCCTCCAAGTCCGCCGTACAGCATAAACCGCCTGCATCCCCTGCTCTCCCCGTACGCCGCGGCCAGCGCCATATCCGTATCATCCTTGATCGGCGAATGCCTGATCAGCCTTTTGTGCTCCGGAACAATCTCCAGCGAATCAAAATCTCCAAGCAGAACATCCGGTTCCAGTCCCATCTTTTCACAATGCCGGTAACCGCCGTCCGCCGCGATCACCAGATCATGCTCTTCCTGCGGCACAAGCAGATGTTCAAAGCTTCCCGCCCCGATGATATAACACGTCCTGTCAGTCAGAATCATAATCCTTCTCCCTTTTCATCTTTAAAGGGGCATCACTCAAGCGTGTGCCCCTCATTTATGATGCCCCCTGTTCCTGTATGGAGACTGGGCTTTCTTAATAAAATACCACCGTCGTGGATACCGGAACATTATTGTACATATAATGCAGATCCGATGTGCCAAGTCTTACACAGCCGGAAGATTCCACGCCTCTGGTCGTAGCCCATCTTCTGTGGAATGCGTTTCCTCCGAAGAACAGAGCCACATCTCCATATTCATACCCTTTTTTCGTAATTTTTCTGACTCCCTGCTTCGTCTTCATGTACATACCGACCACGCAGTCCATTGCCCTGACGCAGTCCCAGTGTCCCTTATAGCCGCGGAACAGGTACGTGACCGTCGTATATTCGTTGCACCAGATCAGCCAGTCGGTCACGCTGGTGTATCCTTTGACATTTACAAAATTCTCCGCCTGCTGCGTCGTATATCTCGACGATGTATTCGACAGATTTCCGTAAGTCAGATTGCTTCCGGACATCGTAACCTTTTTCCCGGTGCTCAGGATTACCACAACAGAACCGGAGGTGTACGCGGTCGCCGTAACTCCCGTGCCTCCGTATACGGTCACTTTCTTTCCGGATTCATCTGTGGCGGTTGTCGTCGATTTGACGGTCGCATGCAGATACCACGCATGCACCGTATTGATCGCAATTTCCTCATACTTCGCTTTCAGGACAAGCGAGCGCTCGCTGCGCGAGATAATCCTTGTCGGCTTGACCGGAATGTTCGGATCCTCTCCCGCTTTCAGTTCCGGAACCTCCAGATACTGATTGAAGCCCACCAGATAAAACGTATAACTGTGTCCCTTCTCGACTTTCATCGTATAGGTTTCCACATCTCTTCCCAGTTCCTGCACCTTAACTGTCGTACTCTGAACCTTTCCGCTGCTGTTGAGAACGGAATCGCTTATATACAGCAGATGTCCGGCAGCTCCTTTGGCCTTTGTCCAGTTCAGGATACGGTAGCCTGTCCTGTATTCCCGGATGGTAAATCCGGTCGGCGCCGACGGCTTTGCATAGCCCGGCGTCACATCAATAATATTGGACATTATACTGCTCTCGCCCGCGCTGTTAAACGCTTTTACGTAGAAACAGTAATCCTTCCCTTTTGTAAGCTTTTTCACCGTATATTTGGTCGCGGTCGTCGTATACCGCTTCATCAGCTTGTTGGTATTCAGATCCATCTGATACAGATTATATCCGGAAGCCCCGCTGATGGCGTTCCACTGCAGTGTAACCGCTTTGTTTTTAATGGACCCTTCCACAATCGCCAGCTGTGTATTTCCGGTCGGAGCAGACGCCGCAGAAGCGCCGCACACCGGAAGAAATGCCATGACCATTACCAGTACAAGCAGACGGAACGGTTTTAAAATATGCCTCATAATACTTAACCCCTTCTCTTATGATCTATTCATATATGGAAAATATCCATACACTGAACTCCAAAGTCACTGTGCCCGGGGATTTTTGAAGGAAAAGAAATCCGCATAAAATCCCGAAAAATCAGTACTATCCTACTCCTGACCAAATCTTCTTGTCAAGTTATAAATTTATTCCCCATTCATAAGCTCATACAGCTCCTCGATCATCTCTTCATCCTTCAGGCGGAACTTCACTTCCACACGCCGGGATGCGTCCTTATCCACGTTTCCATTCTCATCAAGGATCGGGTTGCTCATGGAATGCCCGTTCACCGTCAGCTTCTGCTGAAGGATCTCCGACTCCTTTTCTCCCAGGAAGCCTTCCTTGATCTCAAGAAGATACTGCGCGACCGCCAGTGATCTTCTCTGGGACAGTTCCAGGTTGTATTCGTAGGTACCGTCCGTATCCGTGTATCCGTCGATAATAATCTCGGCCACATTCGGCAGGTACTGATCGCTCAGAAGCACGCTGCAGTAAATCGGAAGCGCTTTCTGCAGCATCTCCCGCCCGGCATCGGACAGCTCCACATCATCGTAGGCAAACATGACGTTTGAATCCAGCACAAGGGCGCCTGTCTGCGTGTCGATCGTGACGTCCAGATTGTTCTTCTGAAATTCCTTGCGCAGAGCTTCCACCACTTCCGCCTTTACGCCGACAATCCGGTCGATCTGACTCTGTTTTTCCTTCAGTTCCTCCGTCCGGGCATTCAGAGCAGCCTGCTGCTGCTCCAGTGTCGTCTGCTGCTGGGAAAGCGTGGCCGTCTTTTCTTCCAGAAGGGCGGCCTGTTCCGCAAGCGCCGCCTGCATCTCTTCCAGCGTCAGATTTTGTTCCGCGAGCTTTTCCTCCTGTTCCGCTAAAAGCTCGTCCTGCGTCTTCAGCTGACTGGCCTGCTCGTCTAGCTCAGACTGCTTCTCCAGAAGCGCGCTTGTATACTCATTCTGGATCATCAGCTTTTCTTCCTGCTCCGCAAGCCGCTCGACATAATTCTTCTGCGCCTGAAACAACGTGACGCACATAATCAGCACGAACAGCATCAAAAGTCCTGCCATCATATCAGAGTAGGAACGCCAGACGTTGAACCCCACGGAATCTCTCTTTTTGTTTCTGCGTCTCATTTATCCACCTCCTGAAGCGGTCCTGTCAGCTCCACAGATTGAAGCCCCGGCGTTTCTTTCCGGAATTTCCGGCAGGTCCCTCAAGCAGCCCTTTGATCTCAAGCAGTATTTCCTCCTGCCTCTTCCCCGTCTCTTCGAGCAGCTTCTCCTGCTTGTGGGAGGACTCCTTCAGAACACGCGAGATGGATTCCGCCGCTTTTGTATACAGCTCCGACGGCTGTACCGTGTGCGACAGATAAATATTTCTTCCGTCGGATGCCACGGATTCAATTCCCGAAAGCAGTATTCCAAACTCCTGCATCATCTGGTTCACACTCGCCTGCGAATCGCTGAATTCCTTCAGCAGCCGGCGCATATCCTCCTGCGCTTCCGCCACGTTTCTGATCTGGGCCCCATACTCTTCGATCAGCGATTCGTTTTTCTGATAGACCGCCGTGATTGCGGTCAGCAGACGCTCATTTGATTCATTCGACTTCTCAAACTTTTTATACGCCTCGGCCGCCTCGAGCAGATAATTCTGCATCGCCTGATTGCAGGCCACCCAGAACCGCGAGGACTCCTGCTCCGCATTCGACAGGTTCTTCATCGTCATCTCCTGCGCTTTCTGCAGGGAAAGCGTCATCTGACTGTAGCGGGTGCTCAGAGCATCCACCGTATCCGCATATTTCTTCTGAATCGCCGAGAGCTCCGCCACAGCAGTATGCATGGCATTTTCATCCTTCACGAACAGATTGTTCATCTCGCTGCTCATGTTCTGGTAAAGCTTCTCCGCGTAGAGAACATTCTGGCTGAACGCGTCGGTCATGGTCTTTATGCTGTTCCCGAACTGTTCAAATTCCGTGTGGAATGTCTTCTTCATCTCGGATACAAAAGAATCCACGATATCCTGAAGAAAAATCTCCTGGTTGTGGGTGATCGTCGTCATCATGTTTCCAAGCGACGTATTGATCCGGTCAAGCGTCGGGGCCAGCGACGCGGAAAATCCCTGGGCGACCTGATCGGAAAACTCAAGCGCAAGCCCTTTCAGGATCTCGCTCTGTTCCTTCTGATTCTTTTCCAGACGGCTCTGCGCCTCCATCTCCGCGGACGGAACGAGGTTCATATGGAAATGATTCAGGAAAGACTGGAGACTGTCCGCCAAAGCGGAATAGCCGCTTTTGAGACTGTAAGAAAAAACCAGGGACATGGACAAACCGTAGATGGATGTGAGAAAGGCCACCTTGATTCCATCTACAAGCGAAGTCACGGAAGAGGTCATCGCCTCATAATTGGATGGCTCAAACTCGCGCAGTCCCCAGACAAGTCCCATAAAAGTGCCGAGAATCCCCAGACTCGTCATCACGTCAGGAAGCAGATCCAGCATCCTTTTGTGGATCATGCTGTCCGTCTCATCCTCATTGATATAATCTTCAATATCACAGATCCCGCTGCGGCTGTGATTCAGATCATAGAGAAACGTCTCAAGTTTCTGATCGAACGGAGAGCCTCCCATCAGGGCCTGCACTTTATTGGACAAACTGAGCGTGTCGTTCTCCTTTACGCTGTCAATCTTATCCGACGCCTGACGGAAATACGCAGTCAGGCTGCTCATCCGGAACAGACCGGCGACCAGCGCAGCCGCGTACAAGCCCACGAGCACTGCCCAGAATGCAAGATTGTAGATCAGCGTAGAGCTTCTGTAATTGCCGTGCGCCACGGTAACTGTCAGCAGAAGGCAGGCTGCGGCAGCCGCGGTCATGATCAGTGTATCAGTTATCTTTTTTCCCATTGCTTCCTCCATCTTCTGAAGATATTGTTATTCTTTACCGATTCTGCCTGATTTATAGCAAAAATCCGTAACCTTCCATATGAGCCAGTATAGTCCATTCTGTTTGTGTCATCAAGTAAAAACTTTTTTAAGATTTGCGCGGGCAGCCAGAGTAGGGGTAAATTATGGCCATAAACCAGACGAATGCCCATGCACAGGGAATGCATGGGCATTTATCTGTTCAAAACCTGCTCGCGGGTTTTGCGCGCGGGATTCGGGTCTGCGCCAGCAGACATTTTCAATTCCGAATCCCTGCGCTCTCCACGCCGGTTTTTCAGTCTGAAACTTATACCGGATATGCCTTATTTTCATTGTCAGCGGCAGTCGGATCAATCTTTGTCTGCTGCGCCTGTCTGTATTTGAAGAAATCGGTGGCAACCTGCGGGAACAGCGCGTAGGAAAGCACATCCTCATCCTGCTGCGACCACTCGGCCATCTCGCCGCGGAGCGTATCGAGCTCATCCGGAATCAGATCTGCCGGACGGCAGGTGATGACTTCCGCATCGCCGATGCACTTTTTCTGCACTTCCGGATCAAACGGCTTGACTGTCTCGCCGTACTTGCCGGAGAGCACATCTTTCGTCTCCTTCGTCACCATCTTGTAGCGCTCGCCCATCAGCACGTTGAACACAGCCTGCGTGCCGACGATCTGGGAAGACGGCGTGACAAGAGGCGGCTCGCCGAGATCCTTCCGGACTCTCGGAACTTCCTCAAGCACTTCGTAGTAACGGTTCTCCGCATGCTGGTCCTTCAGCTGCGAAGTCAGGTTCGAGAGCATTCCGCCCGGTACCTGATACAGCAGCGTCTTGATGTTGACGCCCATATTCTTCGGATTCAGCAGGCCGCTCTCAAGCGCCTCGTCGCGCATCGGACGGAAGTAATCCGCGATCTCCGCGAGAAGGTTCTGATCAAAGCCAGTATCGTATGGGGTTCCCTTGAACGTCTCAACCATAACTTCCGTCGCCGGCTGAGATGTTCCGAGAGCGAACGGAGACATTGCGGTATCGATGACGTCCACGCCTGCCTCGACCGCCTTCATGTAAGTCATGGAAGCGACGCCTGACGTGTAATGCGTGTGCAGCTGGATCGGGATGGAGACCGCTTCCTTAAGAGCGCCGATCAGCTCAACCGCTGTGTACGGAAGAAGAAGTCCTGCCATATCCTTGATACAGATGGAATTTGCTCCCATATTCTCGATTCTCTTCGCGAGATCTACCCAGTACTCAAGCGTATAGGCCTCGCCGAGCGTGTAGGACATCGCAACCTGTGCGTGAGCCTTCTCCTTGTTCGCAGCCGTAACCGCCGTCTGAAGGTTTCTTATGTCATTGAGACAGTCAAAAATACGGATGATATCGATGCCGTTCGCGACGGATTTCTGTACAAAGTACTCTACCACGTCATCCGCGTACGGACGATAACCAAGAATATTCTGTCCGCGGAACAGCATCTGCAGCTTCGTGTTCTTGAAGCCGTCGCGCAGCTTGCGCAGTCTGTCCCACGGATCCTCCTTCAGGAAACGCAGGGACGCGTCAAAGGTCGCGCCGCCCCAGCACTCTACTGAATGATATCCAACCTGATCAAGCTTCTCCACGATCGGAAGCATCTGCTCTGTCGACATTCTGGTCGCGATCAGAGACTGATGCGCGTCACGGAGGATCGTCTCAGTAATCTTGATCGGTTTCTGAATCTTTTTTTCCACTTCCTTAGCCATTTTATTCCTCCTGTTATTCTGGAAAATCCCCGGAGAGCCGCTATCGTCCGGCTTCCCCGGAAGTGATCATACACTGTGCCGTTCCCACCCCCGCGGGGTGAAAACAATCCTGAATTATACTCCGAAGATAGCCATGAACGTACCGGCCGCAACTGCCGTACCGATAACGCCGGCCACGTTCGGACCCATCGCGTGCATCAGCAGGAAGTTTGTCGGATCCGCCTCCGCACCGACCTTCTGCGCGACACGGGCCGCCATCGGCACCGCGGAAACGCCTGCCGAGCCGATCAGCGGATTGATCTTTCCGCCGGACAGTTTGCACATCAGCTTGCCGAAAAGTACGCCGCCTGCCGTACCGAACGCGAACGCGACAAGACCAAGGACAACGATCTTGATCGTGTTGAGATTCAGGAACGCTTCCGCGCTCGTCGTAGCGCCTACGGAAGTACCAAGCAGGATAACAACGATATACATCATCGCGTTGGACGCGGTCTCTGTCAGCTGCTTCACCACGCCGCTCTCGCGGAAGAGGTTTCCAAGCATCAGCATACCGACCAGCGGAGCCGTGGACGGAAGAAGCATACACACAACGATCGTGATGACGATCGGGAACAGGATCTTCTCAAGCTTTGATACCGGACGAAGCTGCTCCATCTTGATCTTGCGCTCCTCCTCTGTCGTCAGAAGCTTCATGATCGGAGGCTGGATGATCGGGACGAGCGACATATAGGAGTACGCCGCAACCGCGATCGGACCCATCAGCGTTGTCTGGCCAAGCTTTCCTGCAAGGAAGATGGATGTCGGGCCGTCAGCGCCTCCGATGATGGAGATCGCCGCCGCGGCCTTGCCGTTGAATCCAAGGAAAATTGCAAGGAAGTATGCCATGTAGATACCGAGCTGCGCGGCAGCGCCGAGCAGGAAGCTCTTCGGATTTGCGATCAGCGGACCGAAATCCGTCATCGCGCCGACGCCCATGAAGATCAGCGACGGAAGGATACTCCATTCATCCATAATATAGAAATAGTGAAGCAAACCGCCTGCATGCTCGATCCCGACAGCATCCGTGTAAGGCTCCGCCATGATATCCGGATAGATATTGACCAGCAGCATACCAAACGCGATCGGCACGAGAAGCAGAGGCTCAAAACCATGCTTGATTGCCAGATACAGGAACACACAGGCTACTGCGATCATAACATAGTTGCCCCATGTCAGATTCAAAAAGGCCGTCTGCTCAAGTAAGTTGGACAAGGTAGTTGTAATATAAGACATTCTTTTACCTCCCAGTCTGTAGTAATGGTACATCGCGGCAGAAGCACCGCGGGATACGGGCTGTCATGCCGGCAGAAGCACCGCCGCAATTAGTCCATGGTCGCAAGCGTATCGCCTGACTCGATTGCCTGTCCTACAGTAACATCGATGCTCGCCACAGTACCATCCTGCGGAGCAACAACCGGAATTTCCATCTTCATCGCTTCCAGGATCACGATCGGATCGCCGGCCTTGACTTCCTGTCCTACGCTGGCCTCAACCTTGAACACCTTGCCCGGTACGGAAGCAGTAACAAGCACAGATCCTGCGCCGCCTGCTGCAGGAGCCGGAGCCGCCGCGGGAGCCGGAGCTGCCTTCGGTGCCGCCTTGGGAGCCGCCTTTGCAGCTTTGGCCGGAGCGCCCTGTCCTGTACCCTCTTCCACTGTCACTTCATATACATTGCCATTGACTGTAATCGTATAATTTTTCATTCCTGTCTCCTCCTGAATTCTTAGGCTTTCTTCTGCCATCTGCTCTTATTGACTTTCTTAATGGAACGTACTACAAAACCATCGGTTGAAGTATTTTCAGCCGCCGCGATCGCCGCCGCGATAACCGCGACAAGCTCAAGGTCATCCATAAGCGGCTCCTGCTTTCTGGCCGCAGGCTTCTTTGCCGGCGCTGCTGCCGGTGCCGTGCTGCCCGCGGGAGCTGCCGGTGCCGTACTGCCCGCTGCAGGCGCTTTCTTCCTGAGGCTTCCTCTGCTGTTCACCTTCTCCACCATTTCCGGTATGATGTGAAGCTGGCTGATCACCCAGCTCAGGAACAGCAGCGTCAGGAACACAATTCCAAGACCCATGATGGTATTCAGGGCCGCCTGCTGCATCAGCGTGCTCATGGGATACTTGACGTCCCAGTTCACCGAGAACGTCTGCGCGGACTGGTCGACTTCATACGTCACCGTGACAGTGGTTCTGTCCCCGACCCCGTCATATTTTACCGTGCTGACCGCACGGAGAATGCTTCCCTCTGTTTCCACCTGCTGATCCAGTACCTCCACAAAATTGCCGAGGTCCTGCTTTACGGACGTCCAGTTGGCCGCGATCAGCGCGCTCGACGCATCGCCTTCGTCGATGATCGTCTGCAGTTCGGAATCGCTCATGCCGCTCAGCTGCTGAAGAAGCTGCACAATGCTCTGCTTCATATACTCATTCATCTGCTCCTGGACGTCAACGGTCTCAGACTCCGCCTCGACGGCTTCCGACTCTGCCTCAGACAGCTGTTCGACATCCGACTCCATCTCCGCAAGAGCATCCTCTTCTTTGGATTCTTCCTCGTCTTTGGCGTCCGTCTCTTCCTCTGTCTCCGCATCTTCTGCATCAGCTTCCGTCCCGGCGTCCGCTTCCGTTACCATTTCCGTCTCCTCTGCATACACGCCCGCTGCAAGAAGGGAAACCGCAAGTCCCGAAGCAAGTAAAATTGCACACAATCTACGTTTCATGTAATTCACCTCGCTTAAACTGTTCCGTGCTTTCTGGACGGGCGTTCATCTCTTTTCGTGAATAACATCTCAAAGGCTCCGATCACATACTTTCTCGTGTCCTGCGCCTCAATAATATTATCGACATAACCTCTCTTCGCCGCCGCAAGCGCGCTCGACTGCAGCGCCGCATACTCGGCAGCCTTCTCATTGATCACAGCCGCTCCTTCGCCCGCGTACATGATCTTCGCCGCAAGCTGCGCGTCCATCATGCCAATCTGCGCCTGGCTCCACGCATAGGTGAAATCCGCGCCGACTGCCTTGCTGTTCATCGCCACGCAGGCGCTTCCGAAAGCCTTTCCGATGATGACATTCACCTTCGGAACCGTCGCGTTCGCAAACGCATAGGTCAGCTTCGCGACTGCCTTTGCGATGCGTCTCTCGCTGCACCTTGTCGCCTTGAATCCGGCTACATTTGTCAGGGAGAGAACCGGAATCTCAAACGCGTCGCAGAATGTGACGAACTCCGCCGCCTTTGTCGCTCCTCTTGCGCTGAGCGCACAGTCATAGGACTCCACAAGGTTTCCTTCTTCGTCGTACATCTCCGTGCGGTTCGCGACCACGCCGACCGTATTTCCGTTCAGCCTGATAAAGCCCGTCACCATGTCCTTCGCGTACGCGCTCTTAACTTCGATAAAATGATTGTCGTCCGCGATGTTGGAGATCAGGATGGAGGTGTCGCCCGCCGCGTTCGCGAGGTCCGCGCAGACACGGTTCAGATCATCCGTGCACTCCTCAAAGTAATCGTCATCCTCATTGTTCGCCGGAAGCATCGCGACAAGCTCACGGATGCCTTCCATAATCTCTGCCTCGGTCCCGACGAAATCCACCAGTCCCGCTTCCTCACTCTGGAAAGAAGCGGATGCCGTATTGCACTTCTCCTTTGTATTTCCCTCCAGCGCATTTGGCGAGTTGACGAACAGTTCCGCCTTTTCTCCCTCCATAAAAGTAAAGTCTGTCAGAGCAGGCACAAGCGCAAGACCTCCGCCGCATTTCCCAAACACCGCCGTGATCTGCGGGATCACTCCGGATGCCATTGTCTGCTTCAGGTAAATTTCGCCGAACGCGTTCAGAGCGTCGGTGGCCTCCTGAAGCCTGAGACCTGCGCAGTCAAGAAGTCCGATCACCGGCGCTCCCATCTTCAGCGCCATGTCATAAAGGCCCGTGATCTTTTTTGCGTGCATCTCACCAATCGTGCCGCCGAGAACAGAAGCATCCTGGCTGTATACATAAACCAGTTTTCCGTCAATGACACCATAGCCTGTCACCACGCCATCCCCTGGTGTCTCTGTCTGCTGCATGTTGAAATCGGTGTTCCTGGCAGTTACATATCCGCCGATCTCAACAAAACTGTTCTCATCAAGTAAAGAAGCAATTCTTGTACTTGCCAAGCTTTGTGCTGTATTACTCATTCTTCAGCCCTCCATGTTATATAAAATGTTAACCAATTTCTGCCGATTCTAATAGTATCGTGTTTGCAAAAAAATTTCAAGTCTTTTTGTCTAATAACCCGGCCATCTTTACGTATTATTAGCTTTCGTGTCGAACGCGGCCTGCAAAAACTCCTGTACCACGCGTTTCAGGCAGAACAGATAATCGATTTTTCCGATGGATTCCGAAACAACAACCGGATACTCTGCAAGCGCCGTTCCCCCCAGGCTGTATGTCACCGTTCCGACCCTTGTTCCTGCCTCCACCGGAGCCTTCAGCTTCTTTTTGACTGTCACATTCCGTTCAATCTGTTCATCTGCTCTCATAAGAAGTGTAAATGATTCCGTTTCCGCCTGCACCGCAGCCTCCGCTTTCTTTCCGTTTTCCACGGGAACCGGGGGCAGCTTTACCGGCTCTGTCCCAATCTCCCTTTTCTCATAACCGGAAAATCCATAGTTCATCAGTTTCAGCATATCCTCCCATTTATAGTGTCTGTTGTTCGGCCAGCCGCAGGCAAGCAGAGCAGCAATCAGCAGCCGTTCTCCTTTTTTAACCGCTCCGACATAGCAGTACCCCGCGTTTCCTGTAAAACCGGTCTTTCCGGTCAGAGCGCCCTCCATCATATGGAGAAACGCGTTGTGATTGACGCAGCTGTAGCTTCTCGTGCCTTCCAGATTGTCGAACGTACAGGAATCTGTCCGGGTAATTTCAAGAAATTTCTCCGCCATCGGGGACTGTGTGATGCAGTAACGCATCACTCTGGCAAGCTCCGCCGCCGTCGTGTGGTGCACGCCGTTTTCATCCTCCGCATCCAGGCCGTTCGGTGTGATATAGTACGTATCCGTACATCCAAGTTCCGCCGCTTTTTTATTCATCATCGCCGCGAACTCCTTCACGCTCCCGCCGACATTTTCCGCGATACAGACTGCCGTGTCATTGTGGGACTCCAGCATCAGAGAATAGAGAAGATCGCCCAGATAAAAAGTATCTCCTGTGACCATGCCCAGTTTTACCTGCGGCTGAGATGCCGCGCCGGCGGAAACCGTGCAGACCTGCTTTTCCCCGCCTCCCTGTTCAAGCGCCAGGATACAGGTCATGATCTTTGTCGTGCTTGCCATCGGCATCGCCTCCGATTCATTCTTCCCATATAAAATACGCCCGCTGTCACCGTCTATCAAAACGGCGCTGCGGGCGTACAGTTCCATATCTGCGGCAGCCTGACTGCGGCTGTCCGTACGTTCCATCTCATTTTCTTCTGCAAAAACATGCTGCATCGGCTCACCCAGCAAAATACACAGACAAAGTGTCAGTACCAGCCAGGTTTGTCTTTTTAAAACTGCCATATGATCATTTCTCCTTTTTTCCTGTCCAACATTCTATACAATCCTATACGTTCATCTGCATTTCAACTTCTTTTTCCGCCTCCGCCTTGAAATTTTCCACCTGAATCGCGCCCGGGGACGGCAGATCTCCCAGCGATTTCATCCCAAAATGCCGGAGAAATTCCTCCGTCGTCCCAAACAGAATCGGTTTTCCGGGAGCGTCAAGTCTTCCCAGTTCTCTGACAAGATCATACTCCACCAGGCGGTTCACGGCGTGGTCGCTTTTTACGCCTCTGATCTTCTCAATCTCGATCTTTGTGACAGGCTGTTTGTATGCAATGATTGACAGCGCCTCCAGAGCAGCTTCTGTCAGAACAACTTTCCTGGGCTGGCGGACGGCCTTTACCAGATAGCTGTACATCTCGCTTTTTGTACAAAGCTGAAATGCCCCATCCAGCTCGGTCAGACAGATTCCCCGGTCTTCTTCCTGATATTTTTCCATCATTTTGTAAAGAATATTCCGTGTTGTCTCTGTCTCCTGCCCGATCGCGGCCGCAAGTTTTTCCACTTCCACGGCGTTCCCCATGGCAAACAGAATCGCCTCCAGAGCAGCCTCCATCTTCTTTTTCTCCAATCCTTCTTCCACTCTATCCTGTCCTTTAATCTGTATTTTCTTTCTGTTCCTGCGGGCAATAAGCCGGGCAGCCATTCCTGTACCGGCCTCCGGCTGTCCCCCGGTTCCTACACGGCCGAAATATAAATTTCCTCAAAAATTCCTTCCTGCCGGACTTCAGCCTTCCCTTCCTTCATCATCTCAAGCAGTGTCAAAAATGCCGCGATCGCGTAAGGCCTGCCTTTTCTCTGTGTCAGGACATTTCGAAAGGTGCATTTGCGGATTCTCTCAATGTACTCCTGCACAAACTGCATCGTCTCGCTCAGATCAATTTCCTCTTTCTTCAGCCTCCCAAATCTGCTGCGGATCGGGTCCACGCGCTTTTCCTGCCTCTTCAGTATATCCTGATACAGAAGCAGAAGTCTGGGAAGCGTCACGCCCTCAAGAACCTGGTCCACATCGACCGGCTCCTGCCAGGCCAGAACCTCCTTCGGCACATTCGGCCTCCGGTACACGGTAAACGCGGCGGCCTCCTCCCGTTCACGCAGCTCCTGCGCCATGTATTTGTACATCTTGTATTCCAGCAGTCTCTGGACAAGCTCTGCCCGCGGATCCTCCGGCTCCCCCTCCTCCGTGACCTTCTGCGGAAGAAGCATTTTCGCCTTGATATCCAGAAGCGTCGCCGCCATCACAAGAAATTCACTCATCACATCAAGATCTTCCGCCTGCATCTGACGGACATACTCCATATACTGATTCGTGATCTCCGCAACCGGGATATCCTGTATATTGACTTTGTTTTTATCGATCAAATGAAGCAGAAGGTCCAGCGGACCTTCAAACACCTGCAGTTTTACCGATATTCCCATGCTTTCCTCTCCCGGTTACAGAAAATCTATGACCACAAGCTCCGGAGGATTGTTGACCCGGAGCTTGATCGTATGGCTTCCCAGCCCGGAACTCACAATCATGCGGTGTCCCTTTTCCACAAACAGGCCGCGCGAATACGGAGGCAGCAGCTGCAGCTGGGGGCTGATCAGTCCTCCGACCACAGGCAGGCGTATCATTCCTCCGTGATAATGACCGGCCAGAACAAGATCTGCCCCCCAGGCGGCATACGTGTCAAAATATGCCGGGTGATGCGCCAGCAGAATATGAAAAGAGTCATCCGCAGGACTGCCAATCTCTTTTTTCATCTGCTCTGGCTGAAGCGCTGTTCTGCCCCACCGGCCATAATACTCCTGAGAAAGTTCATACCCCCATACAGTAAAGCGCATTCTTCTGATCTGCAGCTTTTCGTGCTCATTCTCCAGCAGATGTACGCCAAAACTGCGGATCTTCTCGGAATAATCCTCATACGCCTCCCCGTATTTCTCAGGCTGCTCATGCATGCGGCGCTCATGATTGCCGTTTGCACAGTAGACCGGATAACGCTTTGTCAGCTCATCCATGAGCGCGACCGCGGCGTGAGTCCGCGGCTTTTTCGCCCCCACAATCATATCTCCCCCGATAAAAACCGCTTCCGGTTCCTGATTCCGTATCTCCTGAAGAAGCCTCTCATTCTCCCTGCCATAGCTCACATCATGCAGGTCACTCAAAAATACCACAGAAAAAGGGGAGGCTGGTTTGTTTTCCATGTGATTGATGCGTATCCTGTAGCGTGTCACTTTAAAATCCGCCATGTCAGTCTCCTCCTCTCCGTATGTGTCTCTGCCTCTTCTTCGCTGCGTTCATTCTATCATAAATCTGAACACAAGAAAAGACTGTTTTTCATTTCAGGCTATCATCCATTGCCCGATTATCTTCTCCAGGCAGTCCGCGTAGCCCGCCTTCTTCACCTCTTTCTTTGTTACCGCGGCCACGCGGCCGATTTCCTTTCCGTTCAGCGTATAGACAAGCGCGCCGACCTGTTCTCCTGCCGCAAGCGGCGCTTCTAGTTCTTCTTTCAGTTCCAGCTTCTTTTCGATTTTCGAAAAATCCTCCCCCGTGGTGCTCAGATACCGGAATCCGCTCTCATAAACCAGGTCTGCATACTCTTCGGCCGCTCCCTTCACTTTGACAGGGGGAGGCGTACCCATGTCCTCATCCTCGTACAGAGAACATTTTGAGAAACCATAACCCAGAAGCGTTCCCGCATCCGCAAACCTCGTCTTTGTATCCGGCGCCGTCATCACCACGCTGATCAGACGAATCCCGTTCCTCTGCGCCGTCGCGCTCAGGCAGTATTTCGCGAGACTTGTGCTTCCTGTCTTCAGACCGTCGCAGCCGTCGAATGAACGCAGCAGCTTATTTGTATTTGTCAGCGTAAATGTGCTGCTGCCTTTTGCCGTGACATGAGTGATATCCTCCATCCAGATATGCGAATACTGCGTTACCTGCGGAAAACGGTACAGCAGTTCTCTCGACATGAGCGCGACATCCTCCGCGGAGGTATAGTGATTCACGGAATCCGTCAGTCCGCAGCAGTCCACAAAATTTGTGTTCGTCATCCCAAGCCTCTCTGCCTCCTGATTCATCTGATCGACAAATGCCTGCTCCGTGCCGGCAAGATGTTCCGCCATTGTCACTGCCGCGTCATTTCCCGAGGCGATCACGATACACTTGATCAGCGTCTCGACGCTCTGTTTTTCCCCTTCTTCAAGAAAGACCTGGGAACCTCCCATGGATTTGGCGTGCGCGCTCGTCGTCACCTCATCTGTCAGAGCGATCTTTCCCTCCTCAAGCGCCTCGAAGATCAGCAGCAGCGTCATAACCTTCGTCACGCTCGCGGGATGTATCTTATCCTGCGCCCCTTTTTCGTACAGTATCTGTCCGGTCGAGACCTCCATGATCACCGCGTGCGGCGTCTGGATGACAGGTTCCCCCTCCGCACAGACCGGAAGCAGCCGTCCCGCTCCGAGCCAGAACACGAGCAGCCAGACAGAGACACTTCTGAAGATTCGGGCCGGGATGCGGCTGCCTCGGTGATTCTGCAATAACTTTTCCATAAAAAACCGCCTGTAATCTGCTTATTATTCACTATATTACAGGCGTTTCCGAAACATGCCCGGTTTTCTCGCAAGCACCACAATGAATGAAAGCCGATTGCTCCGCTGCTTTGCAGCTCTCGCAATCGCCGCCGGTATTCGCAATTCGTGCCACTCACATTCGTTCGTGTCACTGTATTGCTCATATCGTCTTGCCCGTCCGATGTCCATTCGCCGGTGCATGCGAGCATGCCCGTCGATGGCCGCCGTCCGGGGCTTTCATACGTAAAAAATCCCTGATCGGACGACCAGGGATTTCACGCACAGCTTAGTTATACTTCCGTTTGCGGGCAGCTTCTGATTTCTTTTTACGTCTTACGCTCGGCTTCTCGTAATGCTCTCTCTTACGAATTTCCTGCTGGATACCCGCCTTCGCGCAATTTCTTTTGAAACGACGTAAAGCGCTGTCCAAAGTCTCGTTTTCTTTTACGATTACATTCGACATACTCTCACACCTAACCTCCCTCCAGTTGTAGATTGTGCATAATACAACTGTCTGGGTATTTTTACTGCACTGATAGTAATTATACCATACTTTCGGGTTTCGTCAACTATTTTTCAAGAAAATGACAAAATAAATTAAGGTCTATTTCGCAAGAAAAATTTCGATATCTGATTTTGTCGGAAGTGCCGGAATTCCTCCCATCTTCTGGACGCAGAGACCGCCCGAAGCATTTCCGTAGGCAAGAGCGGCCCGGATCAGATCCTCATTCAGATCAGCCGTCTTTGTGATCCCCGACATCAGCAGCTTGGAGAGGAAGCCTCCCCAGAACGCGTCGCCCGCGCCGGTCGCGTCGACAGCATTTACCTTGTGTCCCTCCACGGTTCCTTCTTTTCCGTCAAAGAAGTATTTCGCGCCTTTTGAACCCAGCGTCTCGATCACAACCGAGATGCCGTTCTCTTTCATGAGAGCCGGAATGTTTGCCTCGCCGCCGACGAAATCCAGCTCCTCATCGGAAACTTTCAGAAGATCCACATACGGAAGCACCTGATCCACAACCGCCTTCGCATCCTCAAAGCTCCAGATCATGTTGCGGTAATTTACATCGTAGCTGACGAGCTTTTCATGTTTTTTCGCAAGCTGCATTGCATGGAAATGCGCGTCGCGGCTCGGATTCGCAGACATGCCGAAAGAACCTGCATGCAGCATGCGGACGCTCTGAATCATCTCCTCGGACACATCGTCCTTGTCGAGAAGAATATCCGCGCCCGGTTTGCGCACAAATGTAAAGGAACGTTCTCCGCCCTCGTACAGCGTCACAAATGCAAGAGTTGTCACCGCCGCGTCCGTCAGTTCGGGGCAGAGTACCTTCACGCCGTCCTTCTCAAGAGTCTGCTTCAGCAGTTTTCCAAAATCGTCATTGCCGAGTTTGCCGAGGAACCCGGCCTCAAGGCCGTTCCTTGCGATCGCGATGCAGGCGTTCGCCGGCGCTCCGCCGGGATTGCAGGTATAGCTGCGCTCCTCTTTGCCCGGTGTAAAATCAATCAGCATCTCTCCCATACAAATAATATCCATTTCTGATCCTCCATATACCTTATTTTTCTTTCTTCGTAAAAACTCTGCCGCGGCGCGCATCTCATCCAGATGCTCCTCCATCTCCTTTACCAGCCGGAGATGATTCCGGCACCGGTCAAGATTCTGCTTCTCCCGGTCCGTCTTGTAATAATGGTCTCCCTCCAGATAATCCGCAAGAAAACGCATCGCATTTTCAAGTGTGATCATGATCGCCCCGGTCGGCAGATGCTCCAGTTCCGCGTCCGTGAGCGCCCCGCCGCAGCCCTCCACGAATCCCCGGACAAATGTCCGGTACAGCTCCAGATCAAAATGCACCTTCGACAGATCCGGCTCGTCCTCCGTGGCCGTACTCGCGCCAAACCGGATCGCGTCCCCGAAATCAAGCACCGAAAGCCCGGGCATCACGGTATCGAGATCAATCACACAGAGACCCTTTCCGGTCTCGTCGTCGATCAGGACATTGTTCAGCTTCGTATCATTGTGCGTCACACGGACAGGAAGCACACCGGCCGCTTCCAGGTCGCAGAGCGTATGCATGAAAGATTCTCTTTCACAGATGAACTGAATCTCATCCGCCGTTTCCTGCGCGCGTCCGCAGACATCTTCGCGGACCGCCTTCTTAAAATCTTCAAAACGTTTGACCGTATTATGAAAATCCGGAATTGTCTCTGAAAGACTCTCGATCGGATAATCGGAAAGCTGACGCAAAAAACGTCCGACCGCAGCCGCGCTCTGATAAAATACCTCCGGGTCATCCGGACGCTCGAAGCTGGACGCTCCTTCGATGAACAGGCAGACGCGCCAGTACTCTCCCCTGCTGTCCCGATGGACAAAGCCGCCCTCACGGCACGGAACCATCGTCAGCGTCTCCCGCAGAGGGTCCCCGCCCTCGGCAAGAATCTTCTGCTTCAGCCAGTCTGTCACCCCAAGGATATTCTCCATCAGCTTTTCCGGTTCCGTAAATACGTCTTTGTTGATGCGCTGCAGGATATAGCGCTTCACTCCGTCCTCCGTCTCACAGGAAAGACGGTATGTATCATTGATATGTCCGTTCCCATAGGCAGTTATCTCCTTCAGTCTGCCCGGAAGCAGAAAACCGGCCGCCGTTTCTCTGATTAAATGCTCCTGATCCAACTGTGTGCCCTCCTTAGCAATCAAAGCCGCTGCAGTTTTTATCATCATACACCGTTGACCGCCGTCTGTCCATACTTGATTTTTGCAGCACCGTGAAAAATTATTTCAGTTCACACCTTCGCTGAGCTCGAGGTGATTTCCGCACGTTTTGTGCGAAAATCCCGAGGTCTGCGCATCTTCTTTCTGATATACGGTCCACAATACGCAAAAAGGGACCCTCCGGCAGAAGATCCCTTTCCCGTCTGACAATGCCCCACGCAGAGCATCTATATTCCTCTTATGGACGATGTCCATTTTCTTTTACTGCACTCTTTTTCTGCTGGTGTCCGCAGCAGACTCCCGCGGAGGCGCAGCCCGCACAGCCATAACCGCAGGTTCTCTTTCCCGCTTTTTTATCGCGGTACATCGTGCGGATGATCAATCCGACGATCCCGATCAGAATCAGGCTGATAATCACCGTTGACATATGATTTCCTCCTTTAGCGCGCGTATGCCTTCCCGGAATAGCTGACCGCTCCCTGATCTGCCTTGTAAGGACGGAACAGCATGTAGAGCAGGAACACGACCGCCGCTGCCGCGACAAGCGTCCAGACTCCAAATCCTCCGCCCATCGCCAGATTTCCGAACTGATTGATGATCAGGGCAATAATCCATGCAAATGCACACTGATAGCTGATCGCGAAGATCGTCCACTTTGCGTTGTTCATTTCTCTCTTGATCGCTCCGATTGCCGCGAAGCACGGCGCACACAGCAGATTGAATACGAGGAAAGAATAAGCGGAAACCATCGTCATGCTGGCTGCCAGCGTGCCCCAGATCTCCTGTCCGTCCTCGGCAACCTCGCCAAAGCCATAGAGAATACCAAAAGTACCGACCACGTTCTCCTTTGCGACAAGGCCTGTAACCGCCGCCACTGCCGCTTTCCAGTCGCCCCAGCCAAGCGGGATGAACAGCCACGCGAACGCGCGTCCGATATAAGCGAGGATTGAACCGTCCTGCAGTTCTCCTTCCAGCATGCCGAAACTTCCGTCTGCCCAGCCGAAGTTGGACGTGAACCATACAAAGATTGTGGAAAGCAGAATGATCGTCCCGGCTTTCTTGATGAAGGACCAGCCGCGCTCCCAGGTGCTGCGGAGCACGAAGCCCACGGTCGGCATATGGTAAGCCGGAAGCTCCATGACGAACGGAGCCGGATCGCCGGCGAACATCTTCGTCTTCTTCAGGATAATGCCGGAGATGATGATTGCCGCGATTCCCACGAAGTAAGCGCTCGGCGCTACCCAGGCTGCGCCGCCGAACAGCGCGCCCGCGATCAGGGCAATGATCGGGAGCTTCGCTCCGCAGGGGATAAAAGTCGTCGTCATAATCGTCATCTTGCGGTCACGGTCATTCTCGATCGTTCTCGATGCCATGACGCCCGGAACACCGCAGCCCGTGCCGATCAGCATCGGGATGAAGGATTTTCCGGAAAGTCCGAATTTGCGGAAAATACGGTCCATGATGAACGCGATGCGCGCCATGTAGCCGCAGCCCTCAAGGAAGGCGAGGAACAGGAACAGCACGAGCATCTGCGGCACAAAACCGAGCACGGCGCCGACGCCTGCCACGATACCGTCAAGAATCAGTCCCTGCAGCCAGCCCGCGCAGTTCACGCTCACAAGGAAGCTCTCGATCGCCGGAGGAATGATCTCCCCAAACAGAACGTCGTTCGTCCAGTCTGTCACGATCGTTCCGACCGTCGTCACGGAAATATAGTATACAATGAACATAACCACCGCAAAAATCGGAAGCGCAAGAATACGATTCGTCACAATCCGGTCGATCTTATCGGAAGTCGTCAGCGCGCCCGCGCTCTTTTTATGATAGCAGCTCTTAATCACGCTCTCGATGTATGTATAGCGCTCGGAAGTGATGATGCTCTCTGCATCGTCGTCCAGTTCTTCCTCGCATCTCTTGATGTCCTCCTCGATATGCGCGAGATCCGAACTGGCGATATCCAGCTTCGCCCGGATTTTCTCATCGCGCTCAAACAGCTTGATCGCGTACCAGCGCTGCTCCTTCTCCGGCATGCTGTGGAGTACCTGCTCCTCGATATGCGCGATCGCATGCTCGACGCTTCCGGAAAAGCTGTGCTGCGGGATCATGATCTTCCCGCTCTGACCTGCCCGCACCGCGGCAGATGCCGCCTGCATGACGCCCTCGCCTTTCAGCGCGGAGATCTCAAACACCTCGCATCCCAGCGTCTTCGCGAGCTTTTCCGTATCAATCCGGTCGCCTTTCTTTTTCACGACATCCATCATGTTGACCGCCATGACTACCGGGATTCCAAGCTCCACAAGCTGCGTCGTCAAGTACAAATTTCGCTCCAGATTCGTCCCGTCCACAATATTCAGAATGGCGTCCGGCTTCTCATCGATCAGATAATTCCTGGCCACCACTTCCTCAAGCGTATACGGGGACAGTGAGTAGATACCCGGAAGGTCTGTCACGATGACATCCTTCTGCTCCTTCAATTTTCCTTCTTTTTTTTCAACCGTAACTCCCGGCCAGTTCCCGACGTACTGATTGGAACCTGTCAGCGCGTTGAACAGCGTCGTCTTTCCGGAGTTCGGGTTTCCCGCAAGTGCGATTTTAACTGCCATTGGTCTCTCCTCCTTAACCTCTGTGCCCGCAGAACGGGCAGCATCATGGACGAAAGCCGCGGGATAATCCGCGCTTCCTCGCATCTTCACTCTGTCTCTATCATCTCGGCATCCGCTTTCCGCAGAGAAAGCTCATAGCCTCTGACCGTTACTTCCACCGGATCTCCAAGCGGGGCTACTTTGCGGACATAGATGTCAACGCCTTTTGTGATCCCCATGTCCATGATCCTGCGCTTTACCGCGCCGGTTCCGTTGATTTTCGTGACGCGCACAGATTTCCCGCACGCCACCGAATTCAGTCTTGCCATACTTCTTCTCCTCTCATACCATGATCTTGCCAGCCATCTCCCGGCTGATGGCAATCCGCGATTCCTTAATGTTTACAATGATATTCCCGCCATTCGCGGAAACCACTGTCACCTTCGCTCCCGGAACGAATCCAAGATTCTCCAGAAACTGCCTCACTTCTGTTTTTCCTCCAACCTTTTTGATCGAATTTTCCTGTCCGGTTTCTGCCATCATCAAAGGCATCATGGGTTCCTCCTTTTAGTTAGTATTTGCTAATCTGCATGCCAATATAAGAGTTAGAAAATGCTAACTTTTCGTCTGAAAAATAATCTGCCGGTACGCAGACTTCGTTAGTACTTTCTAACCTCTTATAAGTTAGCACATGCTAACGTTGTTGTCAAGTCCTTATTTCAAAAGAATTGATAAATTTCCATGTGCACACCATGCAAAAACCAGCCCCTCCGAACAAGAAGCTGGTTTTCCATTTTCCCTATGATGTTCCTCTGCGGATACCTACTCTGCCACAGTGTCCCGCGGCGTGATCACAATATTCTCTCCGGCGATCTCCGTCTTTCTCGTGACAATGTCCTCGATCTGCGCCCGCTTCGCGTCATCGATCTCCGCTTCATTGATCACGACATCCGCAGTTCCGTCCGTGATGCTGACCACGCAGTCCTCAAAGCCTTTCGCTTCCAGCAGAAGCTCGGCCGCCGCTTCCCGCTCCGCAATCTGCGCCATATTTGTCATGGCCGCAATCGCGTCCTGTTTCTGTGCTTCCTCAATGTTCGTGTTGTTGATCACCTCAAGCAGCGTCTCCTTGCTTTTTGCCCGCACCTGCTCCCGGTTCAGCTTGGCCGCCGCAATCAGGTTGTCGCCGGCCCTTGCGCTCGCCAGCACGGCCTCCCCAACTGCCGTTCCGCTGTTCTCCTGATCCTGAGCGGAGGCTGTGAGATCATCTTCCAGATCCTGATCCATGCTGACAATGTCCGCAGTGGTATCCACATATGTATTTTCCTGTATCTCTCCGTCCGTCACCAGCACCAGATTATCGTCCGTGCTGACCATGTCCACTTCCTCATTCAGTATTCTCCCGGAATAGTTCAGGTACCCCGCGATTGCGATCATAATCGCCAGTGTCGTGATGATGATTTGATTTTTCTTTAAGATGTGCTTCACACCTTATCCTCCTTCATTCCATCTTCATTACTTTGATTTTATGCGCCTCGACTCCGAATAATGCCATAACTGCTTCTGTAATTTCCTTCGCGGCGGACGCGTCTCCTCCGCCCTGCGCGACGACCAGCACACCGGCGATCTCCGGCGCCTGCTGCTCCGACACATAGGGAATTTCCGCGCCGCTGCCATCTCTCTGATAAACCGTACTTTCGCTGCTCCGGACTGAAAGCCCGGAACCGTTTCCTCCCTCTGCCGTACTTTCCGCGCCGTCCTGCGACTGTTCCTTATCTTTCTCCACAATCTTTTTCCCATCTGATTTCAGGGTAATCATGACCTGTGTTTTTCCGATCCCCTGTACCTGACAGAGCAGTTCCTGGAGCCGGTTTTCAAGCTCCTGCCGTTCTTCCTGCTGCGCCGGAATTCTGCTGCTCTCCTGTATCTGCTGTTCTGCAGAATCTGATCTGTCCTCCGGTTCTTTCTCTTCCTCCGCAGGCAGAGCGATCACAAGAAGAAGGACTCCGGCAAGCAGAAGAATCAATATCTGATCTTTTCCTGGTTTTTTCAGTTTTTCCAGCCAGCCTGTTTTCATTTTTCTCCGCCTCCCGCTTCCCCGACCTGTATCTTATCCTGCTCAAGTCCATAAATCCCGGCTATCTCACGCCGGATCTTCTCCGCCGCGTCTGCCGCCGTTTCATCCTCTGTCCGAATTTTTATTTTCACCTCCCGCAGGGTATCATCTTCTTCAAACTGAATCCTGCTGTCCTCCATCTCAGCTCCGTAGGCCTGCACAATCTCCTCAAACTGACAGGCCAGCTCCTGCTCATAAGCATCCCGAAACATCTCATTTCTGAGCTCCTGCAGTCCCGTCACAGCCGATTCCAGGTCGTAATGCTCTTCCTTTAAAAGCTCCAGTTTTAAAAAACGCTCCAGCAGATCCTCCTGCGTAAACAGACGCAGCACAGGTCCCGCCGCAACAAGCAGGTAAAGCAGACTCGCGTAAAATTTCACATACTTCCCAAAACTGCCTTCCGGGAGAAGCTGAAGTATGATCGTCATAATACATAAAATCCCGGCTATCTTCCCCAGCCATTCTCTCATATTCCGCCCCGCCCCCTGACTGACGCCATAATCATCGCGATCGATACCATAAAAATCCCCATGGAATACAGAATGATCCGCAGAAGCATCGAGGCGGCCCCCGCCACATGAGAGACGCTCTCGACCAGCCTGTTTTCCCCGGCGGGCTGCACCAGCGCGCACAGCACCCGCAGCATCAGGATGCAGCATACCAGCTTTGTGACCGGAACAAGGCACAAAAAAAGAATCGCCGCCATTCCTGCCGTCCCAACGGCGTTTTTGATTACAACAGCCGATCCTGCGATCGTCTCCGCCGCGGCATCCAGCGTATTCCCAAGTCCCGGGATTGCCCTGGCCGCTTTTTGCAGCATCCCGTTTTTCAGAGAATCAACCGCCGGCGTGATCAGACACTGAACTGTCTGCAGCCCGATCACAATCCCGAACACCGACTTGATTCCCCAGCTTATGATCAGCTCCAGCAGTTCCGCGAATTTTGAAAAATAATCCTCCCTTGACATCTGATTCAGTATCTGCAGCACAAGATAAAAATTCACGGCAGGAATCATCACGTTCACCATGAACATTTCCAGCAGCGTGAAAGAAAACAGCAGAATCTCCGACGCTCCTGTGACGGTCAGTGAACCGGCGCAGAACATGATCGTCAGGAGATAGGCTGGAAGCAGCACACGCATCAGAGAGATCAGCGACCGCACCGTACTGCAGGCAATCCCGTTCATAATGCCGAACGACTGCATCAGAATTACGGCAAGAAGCAGATACATCATGTAAAAACCGATATCCGCGATCTGGCTGCTGTGAAATATCATCGTAAAGTTGGAAAAAACCGCGGAGGTCAGCACCACGAAAAGAATCTGAAGAATCAGCCTCCTCTGCTGTCTCACTTCATCCAGCAGCGCGCTGACCGCAAGACTCACAAGCTCTTCCCCGTCAAACGGAATTTCCCCTTTTATCAGCGCCAGAACGGTTTCCCGGAAAGAAAATTTCTCCGTCCCCAGAATATCCGCGAGGGACTGCTCGATCTCTTCCAGTTCCAGTTCATTCATCAGCTGTCCGCCGATCCAGTCTTCAGAAGGTCTTATTTTTGCAGTTCCCTGCTCTTCCTCCGTGCTGTCGTCTGCTGAACCGGCGGTTTCACCGGTCAGGGCCGGTTCCTCCGCCTGTACGGACAACAGCCGGACGGTTTCTGCGGTTTCCGGAGCCGGAACCTGAAGAAATTTCCTTGTGCCCGCGGACTGAAAACACATGGCTTTCACAGGCTGAGGCAGCGAAGATTCCGCTGCACACACGGCCGGCGACGGCTGTATGAGGAAAAAAAGTCCAAAAAAAAGAAGAACGCATAGTCTCATGTCCCACCTCCGGCACTCATACACTTCTCAGTGTATCAGAAATATTTCTTATTGCATATATAAATTCAAGTCCCTGTCACAGAAACGAACAGACTGTCTCAATCAGCGTCAGGATAATCGGCGAACTGACCGCCAGAACCGAGATTTTTCCAAACAGCTCCACCTGCCCCGCAATCGCGGAATATCCTGCATCGCGGCAGAGGCTTGCGGAAAAGTCCGCCAGATACGTGATCCCGGCGATCTTCAGCAGTATTTTGAAATACCCGGCCTGCAGATTGATTTCCTCTCCGAGACCATTCAGCATCTCAAGGATAAATCCAAGCTTCCCTGCCGTATAATACACAATCAGAATGCAGGTGCCAAGGCTTACCAGTTCCGCAAACGGAGAACCCATCTGTTTCAGCAAAAGTCCGAGAAACACACCTGAAAGTCCCAGGCATGCGATCCGCATCATATCCATTTGGCAGTTCCTCACAGAGCAAACAATGATTTGACCGTTTCAAAGAGCTGGCTGATGTACGGCACCAGCCAGAAAAGAACCAGAAGCAGGCCGGCAAGCCCCGTTAGAAACGCATGTTCCTCCCGGCCGCTCTGTTTCAGAACCTGACTCAAAACAGACACCAGTATTCCGACAGCCGCTATTTTGAATATCAGATTCACACTCATACGCTATCCTTCTCCTTACAGCAGCAATATAATCAGAAAGACGCCTCCGGCTGCTCCCAGCCTGCGGTAAAGTCCGGCTTTCTCCCGGTACTCCTGTTCCGCGTCCCTGCAGAGCACAAAAAGATGCGATTCCTGTTTTTCCAGCATTGTTTTTTGTGTGACAGTATCCTGATTGCAAAAGGCTGTCCATATATCGCAGACCTGTTCCCGGATCGCATCTGGCAGCACGGCAGTCTCCAGACACCCGGTTACCGCAGCTTTCCAGATCTCCTGAAAAGAAGTTCCATCCTGCTGTCCCACTCTGTCTGCCGCATACTCCAGTATTTCCCGTATTTCCCGCATCCCGCTTCCGGCGGCGAGACGCAAGGCTTCCCCGAGAGGTGTATGATGAAATACCATTTCCCGTTCCATATAACGCAGAAGTTCACAAAATTCCCGCAGAATCATCCACCGCTTTTTCAGCCTGGATTCCATCGCATCGCCAAGAAGACAACTTGCCGCGAAGATCAGAGCGATCCCCGCTGTGCGCATCGTCAGCTGTACCATCCCTTCCGCCGCCCCCCTGCATCTCTTTTCCATACCTGTCGCAGACCGACCAGACTTCTCCCGGCCCACTTCCGTTCCCCAGGATAATATACCGTTCAAATACCTGTTCATCCAGAAGCCGCGCGAGCAGCGGCCTGCGCCGGAGATCCTCCAGTGAAGTCCCGTGCGCGGTGGCAAGCAGCCTGCATCCGCAGTGAATCACGCTCTCAATCGCCTGGCTGTCTCTCTCACTTCCGATCTCATCAACCGCGATCACCTGCGGCGCCATCGAGCGCAGAAGCATCATCATTCCCTCGGCTTTTGTGCAGCAGTCAAGCACATCGGTCCTCATTCCAAGATCATTCTGCGGGATGCCGAGACAGGACCCGCCAATCTCCGAACGCTCATCCACAACCCCCACGGTTCTGCCCGCGGCATACGCCGAACCATCCGAAATCTGGCGGATCAGATCACGCAGAAGCGTCGTCTTCCCACAGCGCGGAGGAGATACGATCAGCGTATGGCACACCTCTCCCCGGTCAATCACCCACGGGAGCACCCGGTCCGCACAGCCGCGCACCTGATGCGACAACCGAATGTTCAAAAAAGAAATGTGGCGGATACTCTGAATCTTTCCGGACTCCATGATGATCTTTCCGGCAAGCCCCACTCTGTGCCCCCCGCTTACTGTGATAAATCCCTGCTTCATTTCCTCATCAAACGCATACAGAGAATAGCCTGAAATGCACTCCAGCGTTCCCCGCAGGTCTTCCTGACTGACACGGCAGCCCTGGCGCGGTTCCCTGGTCAGCCTCCCATCCTCTGTCAGCGCGTACTCTCTTCCCTCATACCAGACCAGCAGAGGACGTTCCGCCCTCATCCGGATTTCCTGCAGATCTTCCTGATGAATTCCGCTTTTCTGCAGAAGTCCCCGGATACGCGATGAAAAAAACTGCAGATACTGTTCCATAACCCCCACCTCTTAGTTCAGTATATGAGGATGTCCAGCACAAATATGACAGAACGATCGAACAGGAGGCGGCTTTCCCTCCTGCCCGCGCTGCGGGCGGCACCATGAATGAAAGCCGATGGTCGCCGTCCGGGGCTTTCTCAGTAAAAAAGAGCGGCATCAACTTTTATCATTGATACCGCCCACTAAAATTCTGTGTGCATTGGCCCTTACCTGCCTTTCCGTATTAATTTGAAATGTGCGATTACTTTCTCAATGGCCCGTACCTTCCTTCCCTTTATATTCCGGAACCCAGCATCAAATTTACGCTTTGCTTTAAATAAGATGACTGAGAATTATATTTTCATTGGACTCTCCTCCTTTTTTCTTTTCGTTTGCTTTTTTGTTTATGTCTGTATTATAGTCCCTTTCCTTTGTTTTGTCAATAATTATTTTTAATTTTTTTCTGTTTTTTTACGAATTTCATAATTGCATATATTTATCTGAAAATTCAAACAATTTACTGTGATCGAGCAGGAGGCGGTTTTTCCCTCCTGCCTGCCGCGCGGCCCACATGCTGTGCCAGCAGCTGATTTCCATGTGCGGGCCTGCACATAACATTAAAAGGCCATGCCCCTTTGGCAGGGCATGACCTTTCATTTTATCCGAACAGACGGGATTCCAAAGCAGACCGAAACATGTTCCAGCATGTGACGGCTCACTGCCTGCAGAAATTACATTCTCTCCGCCTTGCTCCTGATAATCTTTGCCGGACATTTCTCGGCGCACTTGCCGCATCCGGTACATTTCGAGTAATCGATATGCGCGATGTTGTTCTCCACCGTGATCGCCTCGAACTCGCACTGCTTCGTACAGAGCTTGCAGCCGATACATCCCGCGGAGCAGACTTTCTTGACCGCAGGTCCGCGGTCGCGGCTCGCGCACTGAACCGCATACTGAGCAGACTCCGGAACAAGCTCGATCAGGTGCTTCGGGCAGGCCGCCACGCACTTGCCGCATGCCATACATTTATCACGGTCCACATGGGCGACTCCCTTGTCAACTTTGATCGCGCCGAACGGGCAGACAGACGCACACGTGCCAAGGCCGAGACAGCCATGATCGCAGCCCCACGGATTCAGGCCACTTCCCACTGCCGAAGCGCAGTCCTTAATACCGACATAATTGCTTTTGCGGATAACTGTCTCACAGTCCCCTGAGCATCTGACAAACGCGATTAATCTTTCTTTTTCCTCTGCCGATACACCCATGATACGGCCGACTTTTTCTCCTACCGGAGCTCCTCCTACAGGGCAGGCGTTTACCGGAGCTTTTCCGGCCGCAATGGCCTCTGCCAGCGCGTCGCAGCCGGCGAAGCCGCAGCCGCCGCAGTTGTTGCCGGGCAGACATTCACGAACTGCCGCAACTCTCTCATCGACTTCTACTTTGAATTTGTTACCGACCACAATCAGAAGCAATCCGATCAGGAGGCCGATGACCGCCACAGAGGCGGTTGCAATGATAATTGGCATAAAACTTAGCATATACTACCTCCTCTAGAATGACAGTCCGCCAAAGCCCATGAACGCGATGGCCATCAGGGCTGCGGAGAGCAGGACGATCGGAGCGCCGCGGAACGGAGCCGGAAGATCTTCCTCGTTGATACGTTCACGGATACCTGCCAGAAGAACGATGGCAATCGTATATCCAATCGCGGTAGCCACACCGGCGGTAACGCTCTGCGCAAGATTGTACTCATTCTGCACATTCGTCAGGGCAACGCCGAGAACCGCACAGTTTGTCGTGATCAGCGGAAGGTAGATACCGAGCGCCTGATAGATGCCCGGAGACGTTTTTTTCAGGAACATCTCAACCATCTGCACGAGAGCGGCGATGACGAGAATGAATACGATTGTCTCAAGATACTCCAGTCCAAGCGGGGCAAGCAGGTAGTCGTAGAGCAGATTCGCCACCGCTGACGAAATTGCCATAACGAAGATAACCGCGCCGCCGAGGCTGGCAGAGTTTTTAATCTGTTTGGAAACGCCCAGGAAAGAACAGATTCCAAGGAACTGGCTGAGCACAACGTTGTTGATCAGCGCAGCGGTAATCGCAATCATAAATAAGGATCCATCCATACCTTAGTTCTCCTCCTTTCCTGCATTGCTGCAGCCTTTCGCGCAGGTCGCGCAGCAGCCGTCGCAGCCTTCTACTTTCTTGTTTGCGGCCGTGGTGATGCCGAGTCCGTTCAGGATCGCCACAAGGATCGCCATGACGAGGAACGCGCCCGGAGCGCGGCCGAAAATGGCAATCGGCTCAACAAATTCCGGAAGAACCGTGGTTCCGAACACTGTACCGGAACCCAGAACCTCACGGGCGGCGCCGATCACTACGAGAGCGATTGTAAAACCGAGACCCATACCAATGCCGTCGAACATCGCGGGCATCGGCGGAACCTTGTTCGCATACGCCTCTGCGCGGCCAAGAATGATACAGTTAACAACAATCAGCGGAATATAGATACCGAGCGCACTGTAAATGCTCGGAACATACGCCTGAAGCAGCAGGTCTACAATCGTAACGAGCGTAGCCACGATAACGATGTAGGCCGGCAGACGAACCTGATCCGGAATGATATTTCTCATGATCGAGATGATCAGGTTCGAGAAAATCAGTACGGCCAGCGTGGAAAGTCCCATGCCGAGACCGTTGATCGCCGAGGTCGTGACCGCCAGAGTCGGACACATACCAAGCATCAGGATGATACAGGGATTCTCCTTGACGATACCGTTATAAAGTCGTTCCATACATTGCTTCATTCCAGGACCCTCCCTTACTTAACATTTGCCGCGAAGAAATCGAGCGCGGTGTTGACTGCGTTGACGACAGCTCCGGAACTTGTGGACGCGCCGGATACCGTATCGATCTCGTTGTCTGCTGTCGAGGAACCGGACTTGTTCAGGATAAATGCATCCGTGTTTACACCGGAGAACTGACTCTTGAACGCGTCCTCGCCGCACAGCATACCCATACCTGCCGTCTCATTCAGCTCAGTGAAGGAGATACCGTTGACCGTACCATCAGGTGAAATGCCGACGGACACTGTAATATTTCCTTCAAAACCGTCAGAGCTTGTCGCGCTGATCACGTAGCCCGCAACGGAGCCGTCAGCCGCATTTCCGACCACAATCTCATTGATATAGGTACGTCCGTACTGCTCGCCGTAAACTTCTCCGCCAAGCGCTTCCACAGCCGCGGTAAGCGTATCGTCATAAGAGAAGGACTCCGCGTCCGGGCAGACTTCCTGATAGGAAGCGGCGTTCGCGGCCATCTGCTGCTCTTCAATCGCATCCTTTGTCAGCATGAATACGCTGCTGAGCGCAAGTCCCGCAACCAGCGTGATGATGCAGAGATTGAGAGCCGCCTTCGGGAAGCCGGTCTTCTTTCCTTTCGGATCCTCTCCGCGGTAGCCGATAGGCTTCGGAACAGAAATCTTGTCAATAAACGGTACAAGCAGGTTGCCAAGAATGATCGCGTAGCTGACGGAATCGGCCGCCGTGCCGTTCGTGCGGAACAAAGCCGCCAGAATACCGACGATCGCGCCGAACATTATCTGTCCGGAGGATGTCACCGGGCTGGTGACCGGGTCGGTAGCCATGAAGAACGCTCCCATCAGGATACCGCCGCCGCACAGATGCGCAAGCAGGAACGGGATATCAAAGCCCTGGCCTCCGAAAAGACCCATAAAAGCCGTAAACGCGACGATACATGCCGCCGGAATCTCAAATGTGATCCCGCCGGAGATCCACAGGAACAGTCCGCCGATGATCAGCGCCAGCGCGGAACCGCCGATTACACTCGGCGCAAATCCAAGATAGGTATCCGCAACATTGATCACTTCTCCGGCTTTCATCGCCGCAAGCGGAGTCGCGCCGCTCATGCCGTCAACCGCGAAATCCGTCATGATTCCTCCAAAGGAAATCAGCAGGAAGCAGCGGCCGGCAAGCGCCGGGTTCATGAAGTTCTTTCCAAGTCCTCCAAAACAGCATTTTACAAAGAGGATCGCAAAGAAGGAACCAAGGTACGGTATGAAAAGCGGAACTGTCGGCGGCAGGGAAAGCGCCAGCAGAAGTCCTGTGACAACCGCGCTGCCGTCCGCCACCGTATTCTTTTTCTTCGCAATAAGGTCAAATATAAACTCTGTCACAACTGCGGAAAGGATCGAGGTGACGATTATCAGCAGCGCACGCAGCCCATAGCGGTAAACGCCGAAAACCGTGGCCGGCAGCAGTGCCAGCACAACGTCGAACATGACGCTTCCGGTCGTCAGCTTATTCCTGATATGCGGGCTGGATGAAACATTAAACAGTTTTGTATTCATTTTCTCCGTCCCCCTTACCTTCTCTTCGCTGCCATGATCGCGGCCTTGGTCTGCTTGAACAGCTGCATCAGCGGCCTCTTGGCCGGGCAGATGTAAGTGCAGGTACCACAGGCAATACAATCAAGCCCGTATAATTTCTTCTCATAGCGCTCATAATCTCCGCGCTCCGCGGCTTCCGCCATCATCTGCGGGACAAGCCCGAGCGGGCAGACATGACCGCAGCGTCCGCAGCGGATGCAGGCCGTCATCTTCTTCTCGGCAAGCGCAACCTCATCCTTTGACATCACGGTCATCGCGTTGTTGTTCTTGCAGACCGGAACATCCAGAGACGGCATCGCAATGCCCATCATCGGTCCGCCGGAGAGAACTTTCACGGCCTCACAGCCGGATTTGATCCCGCCTGCCGCCTCAAGCAGCTCCGCACAGGAAGTGCCGATCTTCACGGACATCGTACGCGGATTGGCAACCGCATCTCCGGAAACCGTAAACAGACGCTCCATCAGCGGCTCGTTCTTGCAGGCCGCGCGGTAGATCGCATTCAGTGTGCTTACGTTACAGACGACACAGCCGAGCTCTGCCGGAAGCTGTCCGAACCGGAGCTGACGTCCTGTCACAACGCCGATCAGGCTTCGCTCACCGCCCTCCGGGTATTTCGCCTTCACCGGCAGAACGGAAATTCCTTTCTCATTGTTGCAGACGCCCTGCATCGTCGCAATCGCGTCCGGCTTGTTGTCCTCGATCGCAACCACGCCGACCGCGTTCGGGAACAGCTGCATCAGAAGCTTGATCGCGCCCACAATCGCATGCGCTTCCTTCTGCATGAGCTGATCATCACAGGTTATGTAAGGCTCGCACTCGGAACCGTTCGCGATGATATATTCGATCGAGTCCGGATCCTTCGGAGCAAGCTTCACGCGTGCCGGGAAACCGGCGCCGCCCATTCCGACGATGCCCGCCATCTGGATGGCGTCAAGAATCTCCTCATTGGACAGACCTTCCGGGTCACGCTCTTCGCCGATCCCGGGAGCAAGCGTGAATTCGCCGTCGTTCTCAATCACGATACTCATTGCCTTTGCGCCGGAAGCAACGTACCGCTCCTCGATCGCCTTGACTGTGCCGGAGCAGGAACTCACAATATTTGCGGACACAAAACCGTCGGCTTCCGCGATGAGCTGTCCTGCCAGTACTTTGTCGCCCTTTTTCACGACAGGCTTCGCAGGCTTGCCGATATGCTGGTTGAGGGGATAAACCATGTCTCCCTTGGGCAGGAAAACTTCGACCGGCTGAGTCTTCGAAATTTCCTTGTACCCTTCGGGATGGACTCCTCCCCGAAACGTTTTGTTACTCATATGTTACCTCCCATCTTTTAGATGCTCAAATTTGCCATGGAGAAAATTTCCACGGTCCGTTTTGCCGCGCCGGCCGTACAGATGAGCCGACGGGCCTGCGCTCTTTACTCTCCGCCGCCTACGGTAATCGTCTCGCCGGATGCCTGTGACATGCAGTCCGCGACTGCTGTCTTCAGAGCGCTGGAAGTAATCGTAGCTCCTGACACCCCATCCACGTCACAGGACTGAGCAGAGAGGAATTTTTCTCTCATCTCATCTCCGATGTCCGCACCGATCCCTGCGGTTTCACCGGATACATCAACCGTCATGTCTGTCATTGTGGTTTCGTCAAACGTACATTCCACAGTGACTTCCGCCATGCCTGTCGCCGATGCTGTGTAGGTCCCGGAAGTAAAGGTGAGTCCGCTCAGTACAGCCGGTGTGACTGCCGGCTGCGCGGAAAGCTGTTCTTCAAACTTGTGCTCTCCGAACTGGATCCCTATGAGTACCGCAACGCTCAGCGCGCCTGCCAGGATACCCAGTACAAATGTACCTCGGGAAATTGTTGCTTTTACCATATCTCTCTTCCTTTCCGTCAACAGTATGTTAACAGTAATCTTTATGCTGCCGCGAAACCTTGCGGTTCCATTGCTATTTTATCAGGCGAACATGCACAGGCATTCATTCACACTGATAATTTCAAAAACAAAGAATCTCCGCTCGTTCCGGTCCTTTCTCTATGCCTCAGTCTCCGGAACTTCTTCTGTGACAGCTTCGGTCTCTGCCGCTTCTTCTGTGCCGGCTGCCTCCGCGCTTCCCGCTCCGGCCTGCGCGATACAGTCTGCAACCGCCGCCTTCACCGCGTCAGACGTGATCGTGGCTCCCGCCACACCGTCCACCGCATCCGACTGCGCCTCAAGGATCTGCTTCACAATGACATCGCCGATCTCCGCGCCGATTCCGGCCGTCTCTCCCGAAACATCGACGGTCACATCTGTGATGGAACTCTCATCAAAGGTAACTTCAACCGTCACGTCGCTCTCGATTCCCTTTGCCGCAGCCGTATAGGTACCCGGCACGTATGCTCCCGCCGTATTCCCTTCTTCCGCAGCTTCTGCTTCCGTTCCGGCCTCCGCCGCCTCAGTTTCAGCTGTTTCTGTCTCGGTTTCCGCCTCTGCGTCTTCTGACGGGGTTCCTGCCGCCAGAACTCCTTCCAGTCCGGAACCTGTCTCGGGCTCCGCCTCGGTCTCCTCTGCTTCCGGTCCGCCTGCCAGAACGCCCGTGAATTCGGTTTCCGCCGCCGCTTCTGTGTCAGCCTCATCCGCTGCCGCCTCAGTCACAGCTTCCGTCTCTGCCGCTTCCTCTGCACCGGCCGCGCTTCCCGCTCCGGCCTGCGCGATGCAGTCCGCAACTGCCGCCTTCACCGCGTCAGACGTGATTGTAGCTCCCGCCACACCGTCCACCGCATCAGACTGCGCTTCAAGGATCTGATTTGTAATGACATCGCCGATCTCCGCTCCGATTCCAGCTGTCTCTCCCGAGACATCGACGGTCACATCCGTGATGGAGCTCTCGTCAAACGTAACCTCTGCCGTCACATCGCTCTCAATTCCTTTTGCGGACGCTGTGTAAGTACCAGGCGTATATGCGCCCACCGTACCTTCTGCCGCATCTCCGGCTTCAGTCTCAATTTCTGTTTCTGCCGCTGCGTCTTCTGACCAGACTCCTGCCGCCAGAACTCCTTCCAGTCCGGAAGGCGTCTCAGGCTCCGCCTCGGTTTCCTCGATCTCCGGGCCTCCTGCCAGGATTCCTGTAAATTCTGTCTCTACAGCCGCTTCTTCTGCCGGCGCCTCTGAGGATTCTTCTGCCGCCTCGGTCACAGCTTCCGTCTCAGCCGCTTCTTCCGTGCCGGCCGCTTCTGCGCTTCCTCCGGCCTGCGCGATGCAGTCCGCAACTGCCGCCTTGATCGCGTCAGACGTGATCGTCACGCCCGCTATGCTGTCCACTTCGCTCGACTGCGCCGCCTTGACCGCCTCGATCATCTGATCTCCTATGTCCGCTCCAAGTCCCGGCGTCTCATTTGATACGTCAACTGTCATGTCCGTAATGGAACTCTCGTCGAAGGTAACTTCTACTGTCACATCTCCGCCGATTCCCTGGCCGACTGCCGTGTACGTGCCCGGCGTATAACTTCCTGCCGCCGCTGTTCCGGCCGCATCTGCCTCTCCTGCCGGAGCTTCTGAAGACTCTTCCGCCGCTGCCGCCTCGGTCACAGCTTCTGAAGATTCCTCTGCCGCTGTCGCTTCACTCTCTGCCTCTGCCGCACCAGTCTCTGGCTCTCCGCCGGTTCCCGAAGCCTGCGCAATGCAGTCTCCTACTGCGGTCTTGATCGCCGTGGAAGTAAGTGTCACGCCGGAAATATTGTCCACATCATTGGACTGAGCTGCCTTGATCGCTTCAATCATCTGATCTCCGATGTCCGCTCCAAGTCCCGGCGTCTCCCCGGATACGTCAACCGTCATATCCGTAATACCTGTCTCATCAAATGTACAGGTAACTGTGACATCGGACATACCCGTCGCTGTCGCGGTGTATGTCCCCGGCGTAAATGTAAGGCCGGATGTCGAAACAACCTCAACCTCCGCCGCGGCTGCGTCGCCCGCCTCTGTACTGGTATCCTGCGGGAGCATGTAGTCTCCCACCCGGAGCATTCCCAGTGAAGCGACCGCTATCACAGCAGCCGTAATACCTTTCACGTATGTCTCACGTGAAAAATTTCCCTTTCCCATTTTCAACTTCCTTTCTACTATATAAATAGTAAGTTTATTTACACTTCATCCGCGTCCCCTTCCGTCCTCTTTCTCCGTCTGAGCCTCTGAAGAAAAGCGCAGATGATGATGCTCAGTTCATACAGGCCGATCATTGGAAACGCTACCATGACCTGCGACACAATATCCGGAGGCGTGATAAACGCGGCGATCAGGAAGATCAGGACAATGATAAATTTTCTTCCCTTTTTCATCCACGAAACTTTCACCAGTCCCAGCTGTGTCAGAAGAACCGCAATTACCGGCAGTTCAAAAACAATTCCCATGATCATGAATATCGTGAGCAGAAAGCCGATATAATTCTGCACACTTACCGCCGCCGTGATATCACTTCCCGCGCTCAGTCCGATCAGGAAACGCAGCATAAACGGCAGCATGATCTTATATGCGAACATAACTCCTGTAATAAAACAGATCAGGCCGAAAAACAGCGCGGACAAAAAAAGCATATTCTCATTCTTTTTCAGTCCAGGCTGAACAAACGCCCATATCTGATAGAGAATAACCGGGAGCGTAATGCAGACCGCGGCCAGCATGGCCACGGAAAAATACTGCAGAAGAAGTTCCTGCGGAGAGATAAACACATAGGTATATCCATAGGCTGTCCCGATATCGGTCAGCATATCCACAATATCTTCGGCAAAATTAAGCCCTGCCAGAAAGGAAACGACAAGACAGACGATGCAGATCACCACACGGTTCCGAAGTTCTCTCAGATGCCCCGACAAGGTCATGTTCTTTTCTGTCTGCCTGCTCATTATGATTCAGATTTCTCCGCGCCGTCTGAATCCTCCTTCTCTTCAGCCTCAGCCATGCTTTCGCGGAAATTTTTGACGCTCTTTCCGAACATTCTGCTCAGTTTGGGAATCTGCGTCGGACCAAACAGCAAAACAACGATTGCCAGTACAATCAGCAATTCCTGCGTGCCTATTTTCATAATGGGTTCCTCCTTTTTATCTATGTAATTTTTAATCCCCAATCATTATTTTCTCACAGCCGCACCGTATGCCGGGCGGTCAGTCCCTGAGCGTTTTCTCCGGCTGTGCCGCGCCTGGAAAACAGTTCTCCTGCTTCACCGTACGTCAGGACACGGCTTCTTCGGCATTATCCTGACGCTCCCTGGAACCGCCGGACAATTTTTCCGGTCCTTCTGATGAAACTTCCTGGCTCCCGGAAGAAATTTCCCGTTCTTCTTCCGTTCCGGACAATACCGGCTCTTCGGATGAAATTTCCTGCTTCCCGTCAGTTCCGGATTCCGCCGACTCTTCGGATGCAATCTCCTGCTTTCCGCCAGCTTCGGATTCCGCCGACTCTCCGGAAACATGTTCCTTCTTCCCCTCTGACTGACTGGAAACTTTTTCCCCGTCTGATGAATCAGATGACTTTTTCGGCTTGCCGATGTCCGCAAATGACTGCTGAATCTCTTTTACATTGCTCTTTACACTTCTCTCAAGCTCCGCAACCGGCTCCATTGCCTCCCTGAGAGGACGCTGTGCTTCCTCAAGCGGTTCCACGATGCTTTCCCGGATATCCTTCGTCGCATCTTCGGAGAACTTACGGAACTGAGCCAGGGCCGTCCCCAGTTTCTTCGCATACATGGGCAGCTTATCCGGCCCGACAACCACCAGAGCAACAATAAAGACTACCAGCAGTTCCTGTATGCTGATTTTCATATAGGTACCTCCCTTCTTGTAAAGTAGTGGCAAATTGGGCAAAATGCACAATAAACCTATAATAGAATACCAGTTTTCATAAATTCTTTCAGCGCACAATTTTTAGTTTCTTTTGCATATTTTTTGTTTGTTTGGTATAATAGACATAAACTCACTTAAATGTACTCCAAAAGATACAAAAATATAAACGGAAAGAGGAGTTTCCAGAACGGTTCTGGAAGAAATCAAAGATATGTCCGATAATATTTTCAACTACACAGACCGCAGCCCTCTCGCCGACAGCTCCGGAGGCCAGGATCTTCCAGGCATCCTTCTGCGCTATCGCCAGACGGATCAGCTGCGCATGTATATTCGTGAAGGAAATGAATATGCCGCCCGCCAGGTAATGACCGAACGGTTTCGCAAGGACCGGGCCGGACGTCTGTCAGACGAGCTGACTGAACTCAAATATGATCTTGTGCTTCTCTGCGCACTGATGGGGCAGTCCCTGCGCGAATCCGGAATCGAGGATCTGCATCTTGAACGCATCCATACGTCCTCCCTGCGCAGAATCGAAGCCGCGGCCAGCCCCGACGAATGCCGTCATCTCGCGCCGGAACTGGCAAAAGATTACTGCAGCCTGAGCAGACTGCAGTCCTTTCACAATTATCCGCCGCTGATAAAAGAAATCATCCTTGCTGTCGATATGGATCTCGCACGCCCGCTGACCCTGAGTTACTTCGCGGAAATGCTGAACGTGAACAGTTCCTATCTTTCCGGACTTTTCAAAAAAAAGACCGGTATATCGCTCACGGAATACATTACCACGCGCCGTGTGCAGCGGGCGGCAGACCTGCTTCTGACCTCTCAGCTCCCGATCAAGACAATCGCGGAACAGGTGGGAATCGCGGATGTCCATTATTTCAGCCGGATCTTCAAAAAGGAAACCGGGCAGACGCCGCGCCAGTACCGGGAACATCACGCCGGAAACCATGAATAGCCATCCGCAGTCACGCGCCCGCTCCTCCACGCGTTACGGTTCACTCCCTTTCAGGGCGTGAACGTAACAACGCTTCGCGCCTCAGATTACATCCGTTCTTCATTTTACGGAACCTCGCAGGAATTCTTTCATCCTGCGGTTCAGTTTCTCATACACAGGTATCATATCCCTGTCCCACGGAGAGACGTACGATGCGACCTTTTCCACGTCCGCCCACATGGCCCCTTTCGTCTCATCCTCCTTGTAGCGCAGAGGTTCCTTCTCATCGGCCGTGCAGAGATATGTCAGATTCAGATGCACGTGAGCGTTCACAAATTTTCCCCTGCGCGTATGCTGTCCGACCGGCAGAATATCCAGTCCAAGAATCTTTTCCGAACAGCTGCGGATCGTGGAAAGGCCCGATTCCTCCCTGCCTTCCCGCAGCGCGACACCCAGAAAATCCGGATCTCCGTCGCAATGACCTCCGCACCATCCCCAGGAGTCAAAAATCCTGTGGTAAACCAGAAGCACTCTGGTTCCATCCTGATTCACAATCCAGGGAGAGGCAGTAAAATGAGCGAACACATTTTCCCGCTCCAGAATATCGTCAAACAACTCCACGTAGCGCAGCATAACCGCACGGTCCTGTTCTTCCTGCGCGCCTGATGCTTTATATGTCTTAATCAAATCATAGATTTCCTGTATCACAGGCAGTTTCCCCTTCCCGTTTACGCGCTCTCATTCATTCGGGCCAGTTTCGCCGTCTGGTCCGCCGCGATGCAGTTGTCGATGATCTCCTGAATATCGCCGTCCATGATCTTCTCCAGCTTATACAGCGTCAGATTGATCCGATGATCCGTCACACGGCCCTGCGGGAAATTATAGGTACGGATTTTTTCCGAGCGGTCGCCCGTCCCCACCTGACTGCGTCTCGCTTCTGCCTCTGCGTCGTGCGCTTTCTGAAGCTCCAGATCATACAGCTTCGCACGGAGTACTTTCAGCGCCTTGTCCCGGTTCTTGAGCTGCGACTTTTCATCCTGGCATGAGATAACGATACCTGTCGGAATATGGGTAAGACGAACCGCGGAATCCGTTGTATTGACGCACTGACCGCCGTTTCCAGACGCGCGGAACACGTCAAACTTGCAGTCGTTGAGATCCAGCTGCACATCGACTTCCTCCGCCTCCGGCATAATTGCCACAGTGATCGTGGAAGTATGGATCCTTCCTCCCGACTCCGTCTCAGGCACACGCTGAACACGGTGCACGCCCGACTCATATTTCAGCTTCGAGTAGGCTCCCTGCCCTGTGATCATAAAACTTACGTATTTCATTCCGCCGATGCCGATCTCCTCCACGTCCATCGTCTCGACACGCCAGCGCTGGCTCTCCGCAAAATGCACGTACATCCGGTAAATCTCGGCCGCAAACAGGGCCGCTTCATCGCCGCCGGCTCCCGCCCGGATCTCAACGATCACATTCTTGTCATCATTCGGATCCTTCGGAAGCAGAAGGATCTTCAGCTTCTTCTCAAGTTCCTCAATGTTTTTGCGCGCCTGGGAAAGTTCATCCTTGAGCATCTCGCGCATCTCCTCGTCCGATTCTTCCTCAAGCATCAGGAGGCTTTCTTCTTCCGTCTCTTTATTTTTCTTGTACTCCTTATATGTATCAACAATCGGCTGAAGGCTGCCCTGCTCTCTCATCAGTTTCTGAAAACGCCCCTGCTCCGCAATCACCGAAGGATCGTTGAGCAGATTCAGTATTTCCTCAAAACGCATCAGCAAATCTTCCAGTTTGTCAAACATGTTTTTTCCTCCTTAATTCATGCACGCAGCTCAATTTTTTCTTTTTGCTTCCCGCAGACGGCCGGTCACAACGCGGTCAAGTCCCGCCAGGTCACGCAGCACTTTAATTTCGTCAAAACCGTTTCGCGCAAGCAGCCCGGCAGCCTCATTCCCCTGATCATACCCAATCTCGAACATCAGGCAGCCGCCAGGTTCAAGAAAATCCGGCGCACTCTCCGTTATCCTGCGGTAAAAAAACAGGCCGTCCTCATGACCGTCAAGCGCCATGCGGGGTTCACAGAGACGCACTTCTTCCTGGAGTTCTTCAATCACATCCGTCCTGATATAGGGGGGATTCGAAACAATCAGATCAAAGGTTCCTTCCACATTCTCAAACAAGTCACTTTTTGTCCATTTGACATTGGCGCCGAGCAGTCTCCCGTTCTCCCGCGCCACCTCGAGAGCTTCACCTGAGAGATCCGACGCTGTCACTTCAATACCGGGACACAGCTTTTTCAGACTGACCGCGATACATCCCGAGCCGGTACAAAGGTCAAGCACCTTTGTCTGCCGCCCCGGGGGGCCTGATCGCCCGGCCTCCCGGTTTTTCAGATATTTTACTGCTTCCTCCGTCAGTATCTCCGTGTCCTGGCGCGGAATCAGCACATGTTCATTGACCTGGAACGCAAAACCCATAAATTCCTGTACGCCTGTCAGATACTGCAGGGGGATATGCTCCGCCCGCCGTCTGGCAAGCGCAAGGTACTTTTCCTGCATGGCCGGTTCCATCTGGTTCTGCCGTTCCAGCAGGAATTTTGTTCGGTTCATTCCGGTCACATATTCCATAAGATACCAGGAATCCGCCTCCGCATCGGCAATTCCACGCGCAAGAAAAAGTTCCCGGACGGCTTTTTGCGTCTCCTGGAAGCTTCTTCCCGCGGCCGCCTTCCATATTTCTTCCCGCCTTTGTCCTGTCACCCGGACCGTTGATTTCTGCTCCTGCATTTCAGATCTCTCATTCTTTCTTCCTGCCTGCATATTCTGGATATTCATTTCCGCACAGTTCTCATCCTGCGCCGTTTTCTGATTCTGTCTGATTTTCTACACTGTTGTCTGTGATTCTTTTCACGCGCTTCTCGTCTTGTCAAGAGCCTCCGCCGTCTCCGCTTCGCTCCCGGCTGTCTCATAGTGCGCCCCGTACTGCTCATTCAAAAACTTTCTCCAGTCAAAAACAGCCTCCACAGCGGCAATCGCTACCTCGATCATGGAATCATCCGGTTCCTTTGTCGTCATATGCTGCATCGCCATACCCGGCCTGCTCAGCAGATTGACCAGAGGACTATCCGAACTTCCCGCAAGGCGGATAAACTCATAGGATACGCCGGCAATCAGCGGCAGCAGCGCCAGACGCAGCACAATCCGCCAGAATGCGGTATTCACATGAAACAGCATAAACAGCGGAATACTGAACATCATAATAAACACAATACTGATGAACATGACGATGAACAGAAAACTGGTTCCGCACCGTTTGTGTTCCCGCGAACAGAGACGGACATTCTCCACTTTCAGTTCCATGCCGTTCTCAATGCAGTTGATGCATTTGTGCTCGGCGCCATGATACATGAATGTCCTCTGAATATCCTTCATTCTGGAAATCGCCGCCAGATACCCGATGAAGATCAGGACGCGGACAAATCCCTCCGCGATCAGTATGGCAATCTCAGAAGTAATCACCCGCCTGAGAAGTCTCGAGATAAAATACGGAAGCATCATAAACAATGCGACTGAAACCACGATGGAAAAAATAACGGTCAGCGTCATGAGCAGATCATTTTCACTGTCATCTCCGCCTCCTGCCGCCATCTTCTCCGCCTCTTTCACAAGTTTTTCCTCACACTTTTTAAGAACCTCTTCCGCCTCCGCCGTCTTCCCCTTTGCCCGCAGCCTGTCTGCTTTTTTCGACGCCTTCTCCCGTTCATGAGCCTCACGTTCGTTCCGCTCTTCCTCTGATTCCTCCGCAAAAAGAGACGCCGAATACATAAGTGTCTTCATACCAAGCACCAGGGAATCAAAAAAATTAATGACCCCGCGGATGATCGGAAGTTTCGCGATCTTTTTGTTCCGGAATCTGCCTTTACATTCCTGCTGATCTACAACGATCTTCCCGTCAGGCGTTCTGACACCTACCGCATACCTGTCCCCATTACGCATCATGATACCCTCGATCACCGCCTGACCTCCTATACCGGATGGTTTCATAAAATATCCCCCATTTCGTAATAAGCTTTTGTGCCCGCGCTGCGGGCAACACCATGAATATAAGTCCACGGATTGCTTCGTGCTTTCGCAGTCTTCGCTCCGCTTCGGTCGGTGCTGAACGGACGTCCACTGGACGTCCAGCACCCCGCAATCCTACAGGTATTCGCAAAGTCTACGCTCCGCTTCGGTCGGCGCCAAACGTGTGCCACTGGCACACGGCGCCGCATCGTTCACTTTGTTCACGCTGCTGTATTGCTCATACCTGTTGTCGTCTCCTGTGCATAGTCGGTCTGGCAAGTAAACTTGCCTCCCGTCTCTGCACGGAGACTGGACTTATACAGTAAAAAATAGGATGAGATTTTGCAATCCCATCCTTAACATTCTGTCCTCTGACCTTCAGGCAGGGACGATACTGCGCTTCCACACTATTTCTGCTGAAGACCGTACTTCCTGTTGAACTTATCGATACGTCCGCGGGCTGCCACAGATTTCTGCTGGCCTGTGTAGAATGAATGACATTTTGAGCAGACTTCCACGTGGATATCCTTCTTTGTAGAGCCCGTTACAAAAGTATTGCCGCAGTTGCATGTCACCGTTGCCTGATAATACTTCGGATGGATTCCTTCCTTCATGATTTTCACCTCTTTATTCTGATATTGTGAACTGCTGATCTGCGCATGTACGCCGACCGGTTCCCGGTCAATGACGCTCTGATCCCGCGCCAAGATACCCCGGGCTATCCCTGCAAGTCCCTGCAGGTATTCTGAAAATCCGGAACTTCTGTTCCCCGTCCTGACACCGCAGCCTGTAAAATATACATTGGCAATTCTCAGACAGCATCCGTCCAAACGGGACTTTCCGGTTCTCCGTCTGTGAGTCCTCCCCTCACAAACAGCGTCTGCATTATACCACAGCCTGTTCCCAAATGCAACTGTTTTAAATAAATTTCTGCCTTCTCACTCTCGTCACAAGTTCCCGGTTATCCCTCGTATGGACAAACATATTCAGAATATTTTCCACCGCCTCGTCCGACTTCATTCCGTTGAGCGCACGGCGCATAATATCAACCGCCTCCTGTTCTTCCCGGTCGAGCAGAAGATCGTCCCGTCTGGTTCCGGATTTGGGAATATCCACAGCCGGGAACACACGCTTCTCGGAAAGCTTCCGATCCAGTACCAGCTCCATATTTCCGGTTCCCTTAAATTCTTCGTATACGACGTCATCCATCTTGCTGCCTGTATCCACAAGAGCCGTGGCAAGAATCGTCAGGCTTCCTCCCTCACGCATTTTCCTCGCCGCCCCGAAAAACCGTTTTGGCATATGGAGCGCGGCCGGATCAAGACCGCCGGAAAGTGTACGGCCGCTCGGAGAGACCGTCAGATTATAGGCGCGCGCGAGACGCGTAATGCTGTCAAGCAGAATCGTGACATTCTCTTTGTGTTCCACAAGACGCTTCGCACGCTCAATTACCATCTCCGAGACGCGCTTGTGGTGATCCGGCAGCTCGTCAAATGTCGAATAGATTACCTCAACATTCTCCCCCCGGATCGACTCCTTGATGTCAGTCACTTCCTCGGGACGCTCATCGATCAGAAGAATCAGCAGTTTCATGTGCGGATCGTTCTGAAGAATCGATCTGGCCACATCTTTGAGCAGCGTCGTCTTGCCGGCCTTCGGCGGCGACACGATCATTCCTCTCTGTCCTTTGCCAATCGGGGAAAACAAATCCACAATCCGCATTGCAACCGCTCTTGAACCGCGTTCCATGCGCAGCCGTTCATTGGGGAAAATCGGCGTCATATCCTCAAAATTATACCGTTTCATCGCTTCGGAAGGTATCATGCCGTTGATCGTCTTGAGATATAAAAGTGCGCTGAACTTCTCCTGCTGTGATTTGATTCTTGTATTGCCGGTAATGATGTCTCCCGTCTTGAGGCCGAATCTGCGGATCTGCGACGGGGAGACGTAGACATCGCTGTCTCCGGGCAGATAGTTGTCGCTGCGGATAAAGCCATAACCGTCCTGCATGACCTCCAGAATCCCCCCTACGGAGATTCCGCTGTCAAGCTGTGCAAGGTCCATTGGCGGCTTATCCACGGACGTATCCGCCGCCGGAACTCCATCCTGCCGTTCTGGCTGCACAGGGACATCCCGCCGTTCCATCTCCTGATACACGTTCCGTTTTTCTGCCGCTGAAGTCTGGTTCCTCTCCGGGGCCGGCACGTTCTCCCCTTTGTCGGCATTCGAATAATTCATTTTCTTTTCAGCCACGGAAGACGCTTCCCGCCTCGCAGCCGGGTTGTTTCTCGTATAATTGTAATTGCCGTTATAATTATTGTCGCGCCGCGTCCGCAGATTATTCTCGCGCGGAGTGCGAAGGACATTTCTGGAACGCACGCCGTCCCTCTGTACGGTTCCGTTTGCAGCCGCACCTGTACCCTGTCCATTCGCCAAAGGAGTTGTCCCGGTCCCCGCTGCGGTCATGCCTGCATTCTGTCCGTTTTCTTCAGCAGCTGCAGTGGAACTCTGTACCTCTCCATCCGAAGACTCTTCCACATTCTGCCGGATCATTTCTTCCTGCGCTGTTCCCTGCACATCTTTTTCCCGCGCGGCATTTTTCTGTACAGGCTGGTTCTCCGAAGACTGCGTCTCTTCTTCCGGCACAGGCTTGTCCTCCTGTTTTTGTTCCGGCTTTTTCGGCACGTCCTTTTCTTCCTGCGCAGTCAGCAAATCAACCAGATCTTTCTTTTTCATAGTAGAAATACCCCTTATACCCAGGGACTTTGCCAGCTCCTTGAGCTTCACCAGAGGCATAGACTCATATTTTTCTCTCATAAACACCTCATCATTTTAATTTTTCATCTGATTTTCCTAATTCTTTTTTGTATTTCCTTTTTGTGTTTTGCGTATTCTTTCTCTTGTTACAGATTCCTTGTTCCTTAACGGGATGTTTGTCTGAACTGACATGAACACTTTTACTGCCCTTCTGCATGAGAACCGCAGTATTATTTCGCCGTATGCCGGCAATGAAAATAACAAATATAATGGTTTTATTAATTGAACCAGACCATTTAAAAATACTATAGCATACAATTCCGCAAATTGGAAGCAAAATTTTTATCAACAACCACTCTAAAAGGCCATTTTGTTACTGTTCACACCGAACTCGAGGTGATTTCCGCACATTTTGTGCGGAAATCACCTTGGACCCAGCGAGAATAGAACCCCGTTTAAAAACGGCTCAGGATATCATACCGCCTGCCATGCCGCTTCCGGCACACAGCACAAACGCGGTCAGAAGCTGCGTCATATCGGCCGGAAGAACGCTGTCTCTCCTGTTTGAAAGCAAAAACAAAAGCACAAAATACAGGGTTCCCGTCAACAGTCCCCACAAAAATTTTCTTTTCCCTGCTTTTCTCCCACACAGCCATCCTCCCAGAAAACAGGAAATCACGTAGCAGAACAGAATCACAATTCCCAGCTTCTGCATATCCGGCTGAAATTTCAGAAGAACAAAGGCCAGCGCCAGCAAAATGACTGCCGTCACAATATACGCGGTCAGGAGCGCCTTTAAAACAGCTCCGGCCATATTCCCTCTTTCCGCCCGTTTTTCCATCCAGTCCCCTCCCCTTATTTTCATAAAAATCCATAATCCAATATACGCGCGGAAAAGCTCTGCTATTCCTCCGCCCTGCCGCTTTCCAGAAACGGCTTCTGCATAAAATGATTGCATTTCTTCTTATTCTATTGTATATTTTTAATATTCAACTATCGACAGTATTTACGAAACAAAAAGAGGAGATGATTTTTTTGGCTTCTGACGACGCCATACAACTATTAGTTCTGACAATACTTATCGTTCTCTCTGCATTTTTCTCATCTGCCGAGACCGCAATGACCACCGTCAACCGGATCCGTCTGCAGGCTCTTTCGGAAGAAGGCAGCAAACGTGCGGCGATGGTTCTTGACATTAAGGAAAATTCCTCCCGTATGCTGAGCGCTATCCTGATCGGCAACAACCTTGTCAACAATTTTGCGGCTGCTCTTGCCACGGCCCTTGCTATCCGGCTTGTCGGCAGCGGCGCCGTCGGAATCGTGACCGGTATCCTGACGGTTCTGATCCTTGTCTTCGGCGAAATCACGCCCAAGACAATCGCGGCCTCCAATTCCGAAAAGCTTGCGCTTGCCTATGCCCCGGTCATTTACGCGCTGGTCAGAATCATGACTCCGGTCATTTTTGTCATCAATCAGATCTGCCGGTTCTTCCTGCGTCTTCTGCACATAGACACCAATGGAGAAAGCGCAATGACGGAAATGGAACTGCGCACCATTGTAGACGTAAGCCACAAGGACGGTGTGATTGAAAAATCAGAACGGGAAATGATCTACAATGTGGTGGATTTCGGAGATTCTGAGGCAAAGGACGTCATGGTACCCCGCGCCGATATGGTAACGATCAGCACAACGACTCCGCACGATGAGATCTATGAGATATTCCGTACTGAAAAATACACCCGTCTCCCTGTCTATCAGGATGACCGCGCCAACATTGTCGGCATTCTGAACATCAAGGATTTCTTTTTTTCAAATGATTCCTCTGATTTTCGCGTGACAGATCTCATGTATGAACCGTATTTTACCTATGAATTCAAAAAGACCTCCGAGCTCTTGATGGAAATGCAGAAAAATTCAGTGAGCGTTTCCATTGTTCTCGACGAGTATGGCTCATCCGTCGGAATGATTTCAATTGAAGATCTGCTTGAGGAGATTGTCGGAGAGATACGGGACGAATATGACGAGGATGAGGAAGATCTGATCCGGAAAGTCTCTGATCTTGAGTATCTGATCGAAGGCTCCGTCAAACTGGATGACATCAACAACGCAATCGGCCTGTCCCTCTCGTCGGAGGATTATGATTCCCTGGGCGGTCTGGCGATCGAAAAACTGGATCATCTGCCCCGCGAGGGCGAAAGTGTCACAATCGATGGAGGAATTTCTCTGAAGATCAAAAAAATGGACAAGAACCGAATCGCTCTTGTCCGTCTGAAACTCCCAAAACCGATTGCTGACCCGGAAAACACAGAAGAGAATCCTCCGTCTGCAGCCTTCTCACACAATAAAGACGAAATCGAGTAGGAGGCGGTTTTTCCTCCTGCCCGCCGCGCGGCCCGCATGCTGCGTCAGCAGCTGATTTCCATATGCGGGCCGTACATCCTCTGCTCTCATCCGGCGCCCTTCAGCTCAATCGCGTCCCCTGCCATTCGCAGAATATCCCGAATTTCCTCAAGCGGCATATCAAGATAAGCAGAAAGCTCTTCTATAGTGACCTTGTGTTCCAGATCCTCCTCAAGATTTTTAATCGCCTCATTCAGATGATTGACCCGCCCGGCAAGCTGTTCACCCATGTGGCGGATATCCCCGCTCTCTTTTACCACATCCTCCATTGCCCGGCTGATTCCGTTCAGAACATGGGCCTGACAGGCCGCCAGACTTTCAAAAGCATCGATCGAGTCAAGAGAAAGCAGCAGCCCGATGTTCCCTTCCTGAATCAGATCTTCAACCGTAAGTTCCTTACCCAGTTCTTTTTCCTCGTATCCCTGCGCAAGCTCACAGACTGCGGGAAGATACAGCTCCACCATCCGGTCGCGCGCGGCGGCCTCGCCTGCAGCCACTCTTCGAAACAGTTCCGCTGTTGCCTCCGGCGGAAACAGCGTCCCGGAAGTTTCTCCAAATGCATCCCCGTCATGCAGCATTTCCAGTTCCGACAGATAAACCGAAAGGCTTCCCGGATTTCCGCCTGTCCGCGCCTCATCCGCTTCCTCGTCGGTATCCGCAACCTGAATCCTCTGTCCCCGCAGATACTCGTAGATCATCTCAAAATGTGTATCATCCAGCGGAGTTCCATCGAAAAACTCTCTGATTTCCGCTTTTGTCAGAATATTCTCCCGGCTGTCCGCCAGCTTCTGCAGGCCGGTCAGCCGTTCTCTGAACACAATCCTGTGGTCATTCATGTTATAGTCACACCTGCCTCCGTCGAAATCAACCCAATCTTTCATGCCTGTGGGAATCAGCTTTTGCCGCCGCCCAGAATCTCCAGCGCCTTTTTCAGCTGCACATCTTCCGCTTCCTCCCCATTTTCCGGTATTTGCTCTTCTACAAGAACATCCGGCTTAATGCCGTTTCCGTTGATGTCCTGCCCTGCAGGCGTATAGTATTTCTCCACGGTCATCTTGAAGCCGGAACCATCCGACAGAAAATACGTATTCTGCACAACACCTTTGCCGTAAGTAGGCGTGCCGACGATTGTTCCCAGCCCGTAATCCTGAACCGCTCCGGCAAAAATTTCAGAAGAACTGGCGCTGTTTCCGTTCACCAGCACCACCAGATTGCAGTCGAGCGAATTCTCATCATCCGACCGGTACTCCATGCGCTTCCCGTCCTTCCGCTCCGTATAGACGATCAGTCCTTCCGGCAGTATATAATCAAGCATCTCGCAGACTGCATTCAAAAGCCCGCCCGGATTGTCACGCAGATCAATAATCAGGTTCTCTATTCCCTGCCCGGTCAGATCATCCACCGCATTGCAGAACTGCCGGATCGTGGCTGTGATAAATTCGTTGATTTTAATATAGCCGATCCCCGGTTCTTTGCATTCATACTCAACGCTCACCGTTTCCACCTGGCCGCATTCCACATCAAAAGTGAGCTCCTTGTCACTGCGCATCACCGTCAGCTGAAACGTATCCTTGCTGTTTTTGATCAGGGAAACCACATCTTCAAGGCGCATATCCGTAAGCTCGGAACCGTTATACCGAAGCAGAATATCTCCTTCCTTCAGCCCCGCCTCATCGGCAGGACCGCCCTTTGTCACGGTAGTCACCTGGATCTGCCAGGGACTGACTGTCTCCTTCAGCGTGACGCCGATCCCGTGATATTCTCCTTTGTTGGCCTCCTGCTCCATGTTCAATTCTTCTTCCGTATAATACCGTGCAAAATCATCTTCAAGACCGGCGGCAACGCCTCTGAACAAATAGGAAGAAAGTTCTTCCTCGTCCACGTCCCCCAGATATGCCCGGTCGATCAGTTCCTGAATCTCATGCAGTTTGTCAATGGTATTCTGTGAAGTCAGTACCTCGGCTCCCTCTGCTTTATCTGTTCCGTATCTGCGCCAGAGAATTCTTCCCGTGCTCAAAAGAAGTACAAGGACGAGCGCTGCCAGTATGCCTGTCACAAACCCGTCCCTGAAGCTGTGCGGGTATCTCCCGCCTTCAGAATCCAACAGCTCAATCCCGCTGTCATTCGGCAAATCTGCCATAGACAATCCTCTCCTTCATTTTTCATGGAAGCAGAAAGCCTGCCTGATCCGCCCTCTGCCGCACTCTCAGTATTCCTGATTCTCCATATACTTCATATATTTTACTACCATAAGCGCAATTTTAAACGTGATTGCGTCCTCAAATACACGAAGATCCAGCCCCGTCGACTTCTGAAGCTTATCCAGACGGTACACCAGCGTGTTCCTGTGGATATAAAGCTGCCGCGACGTCTCTGAGACATTCAGGCTGTTCTCAAAGAATTTATTGATCGTGACAAGTGTTTCCTCGTCAAAATCATCCGGAGACTTCACGTCAAAGATCTCACGGATGAACATCTTGCACAGCGGTATCGGAAGCTGGTAAATCAGACGGCCGATGCCAAGAGAACTGTAGGCAACCACAGACCGCTCCGCGAAAAAAATCTTCCCAACATTCAGCGCCATGCGGGCTTCCTTGTAGGATCTCGACACTTCCTTGATCTCCCCGACGATCGTGCCATAGGCGATCCGGGCCTCCTGCTTTCTTTCGTCGCCGAGCGAGTCAAGAATCATTACAGCTGTCCGTTCCATCTCGGCATAGCCCTCCTGACCGGAAAGCTCTTTCACCACAATAATGCTCTTTTCATCCACCGCCGTAATGAAATCCCCCGGTCTTCCTGAAAACAGAGTCCGGACATTCTCCAGGGAATTGCTGTCCTTGTCATGATCAATCTCAAGCAAAAATACCACACGCCGCGCGTCCGCGTCAATATGAAGTTTTTTTGCCCGGTTGTAGATATCCACCAGGAGAAGGTTGTCCAGCAGAAGATTCTTGATAAAATTATCCTTGTCAAATCTTTCTTTATATGCTACCAGAAGATTCTGGAGCTGAAAAGCCGCCAGCTGGCCCACCATATGCACATTGTCGCTGCTTCCGTTCACAAGCAGAACATACTCCAGCTGATGATCGTCAAATACCTTGATAAACTGACACCCGGATACCACCTGACTGTCCGCCGGCGACTCTACAAATCCCAGAACAGAATCTCTGAAATTCTCCGCCTCAGCAAAAGTTGTCGCCAGCATGATTCCTTCCGTGTCAAGCACGCAAAGATCCGTCCTGCTGATTGCCTTTATTCCCTCCAAAGTCGTTTGCAGCACCTGATTTGATATCACGCAAATACCTCCTCTATTTTCCGTAAACAGAATTCCAGATTCACAGCTATATAAAATCCGGCAGGCCGTTTTCATGCACAGTAACGATTTTTCCCTCATCTGTCCGAATACTGATTATGAAATCTGCCGGATAAAAACTCACGTGATATCATTTTAATATAATATCCGAAAAAAATCAATCTTAATTGTGAAAAATACACAAAAATCCGTTCATAATTTATTCATTTATCATTCAGAGAATTTTTATTCCGTGAACATTTTTTCTTCACTTTTTTCAAATATACTACCATTATCAAAAGAGTTTAAGATCAATTGACAGACAGGCAACAGCTTTGAATAGACTTTTTCATAATATTGCCAGACCCAGAAGGGTCTGGCATCCTCCCTCCTTTCAGTAACAAAGGAGGTTTTTTATCCCGCGGGACGCAGCATTTCGCGGGATAAAAATCTCCTGCAGGAGGCACAGAAGAAAATCAGAAATTTCCCCATTCACGCCGTAAGACCTCCGGAAGCATTACGCCTCCGGAGGTCTTACTTTTAAAAAGAAGAATGTGAAAAATGTGAATGAGCTATGTAATTTATTATACCTCAAAGATCAGGTCGCCGTAGGACGGCATCGGCCACATATCCTTATCCACGATCATCTCAAGTTTGTCGACCGGAGCTCTCAGCTCGCTCATCGCCGCCATGACAACATCATGGAAATAAACCGCCTGCCCGCGTCCTTCTTCCATCGCGCCTGCCTGCGCCGTCACATCGATCAGTTTATCGAGGGCCGCTTTCGTCTCGCCAAGAAGCGCGCTCGTCTCTTTCAGCATGTCTGCCTGAACCGTCGCCTCAGCGCCTGCTGCCGTCACAGCGTTGATCGTATCAGCAAGACTCTTCGTGAACTTGATAACCGCCGGGACAATCTGCTTGCTCGCGATATCGATCATGGCCTTCGCCTCGATATTGATCGCCTTCGCGTACGCTTCATATTTAATCTCAACGCGCGACTTCAGCTCGGACTCGGTGAATACGCCGAATTTGCCAAACAGCTTGATTGCTTTCGGCGTGATCAGAGCCGGGATCGCGTCGACCATTGACTTGATGTTCGGAAGGCCTCTGCGTGCGGCTTCCTCCACCCACTCTTCGGAATAACCATTGCCGTTGAAGACGATCCGCTGATGCTCATTCGCATACTGCTTAATCAGATCATGAACCGCCATCTCAAAATCTTCCGCATTTTCAAGGACGTCGCATGCCTCGGAGAACGCTTCCGCAACGATCGTATTGAGCACGATGTTCGGGGATGCGATGGAATCGCGGGAGCCGACCATACGGAACTCAAATTTATTTCCGGTAAATGCAAACGGTGATGTTCTGTTGCGGTCTGTCGCGTCTTTCTCAAGGTTCGGAAGCGTCTTAACACCTGTCTCAAGCACGCCGCCGGCGATTGAATGCGTTGCCGCGCCCGTACTGATGAGCTGCGCCATCACGTCCTGAAGCTGCTCGCCAAGGAAAATGGATACGATTGCAGGCGGAGCCTCGTTCGCGCCAAGTCTGTGATCGTTGCCCGGGTCAGCCGCTGATTCACGGAGAAGATCTGCGTGAGTATCAACTGCTTTCAGGATACAGGTCAGCACCAGAAGGAACTGAACATTCTCGTGCGGCGTCTTGCCCGGATCGAGCAGGTTGATTCCATCGTCCGTCGTGATTGACCAGTTATTATGTTTACCGGAACCATTTACACCCGCGAACGGCTTCTCATGAAGCAGACACTTCATGCCATGCTGGCATGCCACACGCTTTAAGGTCTGCATAACGATCTGGTTGTGGTCGACCGCCACGTTTGCCTCCGCATAGATCGGGGCAAGCTCATGCTGCGCGGGAGCAACCTCATTGTGCTGCGTCTTTGCCGTAACGCCAAGCTTCCAAAGTTCTATATTTACATCCTTCATGAACGCCGCGATTCTCTGGCGGATCGTGCCAAAATAGTGATCGTCGAGCTCCTGCCCTTTCGGAGGCATTGCGCCGAACAGCGTACGTCCTGTGAAGATCAGGTCTTTCCTCTGAAGGAACTTTTTCTCGTCCACCAGGAAATACTCCTGCTCCGGACCTACAGACGGAACGACCTTTTTGGATGTCGTATTTCCAAACAGTCTCAGCAGCCTGAGCGCCTGGGTGTTGATCGCTTCCATGGAACGAAGAAGCGGCGTCTTCTGGTCAAGAGCTTCTCCTGTATAGGAACAGAATGCCGTCGGGATGCAGAGGATCGCGCCTGCCGCGTCCTTGCGGACAAATACCGGAGAGGTGCAGTCCCATGCCGTATATCCTCTCGCCTCAAATGTCGCACGCAGACCGCCTGACGGGAACGATGACGCATCCGGCTCACCCTTGATCAGCTCTTTGCCCGAAAACTCCATCAGAACCGTGCCGTCCGGATTCGGCGCTGTGATAAATGCATCATGTTTCTCAGCGGTCACGCCTGTCAGCGGCTGGAACCAGTGGGTATAATGGGTAGCGCCTTTCTCGATGGCCCAGTCTTTCATCGCCGCCGCAATCACATCTGCCGTCGCAAGGTCAAGCTCTGTACCTTCCTCGATCGTCTTTCTCAGCTGTTTGTACACTTTCTTCGGAAGACGCTCTTTCATTACCTTGTCAGTGAAGACGTCCTCACCGAAAATATCTGCTACGTTAAAATACTCGCTCATACTGTCTCCTCTTTTCCTGCTTTCCTTCAATTCTCACAAAAGGTTTCAGACCGGCTGACCGGACACTTTCAAAAGTTTTCCTTCCCTCTGAAAGCGCTGCCGCCCTTTACAGCTGCTCCCCGGTCAGAACCTGGTCCTCTGATTCCGGTTCCGGACTGTCATCTGCAGATCCGTCTCAGGCTGCGGACAATCCGGGGAATCCCAACTGGTATCTTTTTTCAAAACCGGCTTTGCAAGTCAGGTTCCCGGGCAGTTCTCTTTTAAAAAGAACCACAGATGTCAAACCATACCGGCTGTGAAAAACGAGCCGAAACACGCTGCGCGGGCTTCGTTCGTTTTCGCGGGCGTGTTCCGTCGGTACATGCACGCATGACCTCCTTCGCTTCGCCTTTGAGGAAAAAAGAAAGGGCATTCCTACACTGTATGTCGGAACGCCCTTGCTCACCTGCCTTTACGATACTCCAATCTTTTCTAAAAATCAAGTGCAATTTTTCCTTCGGACGAAATTTTGATAAATTTTACAAAAAATTCTGTGATAAAACCCTTTGCTTATTCAATTCGCCCATACACAGCAAAATTTTGTTTCCTGCATCTTCTTACCACAAAAATATCCAGTTCTGCCGCGAAATCCTTACACATTACAGCACAAAAATTCACAGGCAATTAAAAAATCATTCCATTTTCCGCATTCTGCACATGTGATAAGATGATTTTGCTGTAAAGTTATACAATGTCAACAAAACAAAATCTGGACGGAGGTAAAAGAATGAAAAAGAGATTATTAGTTGTGGCTGCACTGATGGCAGTTGGCGTAATGGCAGTTCCGGCAAGCGCGGAAGGCGAGAAGATCGGTATCGCAATGCCGACACAGTCTCTGGAGCGCTGGAACCGCGACGGTTCTTATCTGAAAGAACAGTTCGAGGCAGCCGGCTATGAAGCCGAGCTTGTATATTCTGACAATGAAGTAGATCAGCAGGTAAATGATATCCAGAACCTGATCTCCGACGGTGTGAACATGCTGGTCATCTCCGCAATCGACGGCGAGGCTCTGAATACGGTTATGGACGAGGCTGCCGAGGCAGGCATCCCGGTTATCGCATACGACCGTCTGATCATGCACGACGCGGTTTCCTATTATGTATCCTTCGATAACTACACCGTAGGTACTCTTCAGGGACAGTTCGTTGTCGACACGCTTGATCTTGACAATGCAGGCAACGCAACCTACAACATCGAGTTCACCGCAGGCGACCCGGCCGACAACAACGCAGGCTACTTCTTCAACGGCGCTTTCGATGTCCTGAAACCGTACATTGATGCCGGCACACTGGTTGTTGTTTCCGGCCAGACCGATTTCGACACGGTTGCAACCGCTCAGTGGGATACGCAGACCGCTCTTGAGAGAATGCAGAACATCCTTGCTTCCTACTATGCAGACGGCACACAGCTTGACGTGGCTCTCTGCTCCAACGACTCCACCGCTCTCGGCGTTACCCAGGCAATCGAGTCCGATTACGCAGGCAGCAACTCTGTTCTGATCACAGGTCAGGACGGCGACGAGGCAAACCTTGCAAACATCGTTGACGGCAAGCAGACCATGACGGTTTACAAAGCAGTGGCAAACGAGGCAGTCGTAACGCTCGACCTTGCGGAAGCAATCCTCAACGGAGATACCGTTGACGAATCTCTGATCGAAGCATCCGCATGGGATTTCGACTGCGCATATGACACAGAATCCTATGAGACTTCTGAAGGCAACAAGTGCCCGTCCTTCCTTCTGGTTCCGACCGTTGTGACGGCTGACAACCTTCAGGAAGCGCTCGTAGACCCGGGCTACTACACCATGGACGACGACGGATATCTGCATCCGACAGCATAACATGATGCCAGGGGCAAAGAATCCCTGAAAAAAATAATTTGACAACACAAACGGATGGGCGGGGCATTGCCCCGCCCGTCTTATATCAGGAAGGGGGTACTATCTTGGCTGACAATATTCTGGTAATGGAGCACATTACAAAAGAATTCCCCGGCGTAAAGGCTCTGGACAACGTCAATCTGGAAGTTCAGCGCGGAGAGATCCATGCGCTGATCGGTGAGAACGGCGCGGGAAAATCAACGCTTATGAATGTTTTAAGCGGCCAGTATCCGTACGGCAGCTACACAGGCACTGTCACCTATGAGGGAAAGGAGTGCCATTTTAAACGCCTCAGCGACAGCGAGGCCCAGGGGATCGTCATCATCCATCAGGAGCTGGCGCTGATTCCTCTTCTCTCTATCGGAGAGAACATGTTCCTCGGCAATGAAATCAAAAACAGCCTCGGGTACATCGACTGGGACAAAACGTACAGCGAGGCGGAAAAACATATGGCGCAGGTCGGTCTGCACGAGTCGGCACAGACATTAATCAAAGACATCGGAACGGGCAAGCAGCAGCTTGTCGAGATCGCGAAGGCGTTCTCCAAAAAAGTAAAGCTGCTGATTCTCGACGAACCTACGTCATCTCTTAACGACGAAGACGCGAAAATGCTGCTGGATCTTCTTCTGGAATTCAAGAAGGACGGTCTGACATCCATTATCATTACACATAAATTAAATGAGATCGTCTACTGCGCAGACCGCGTTACCATCCTGCGCGACGGCAGTACGATCGAGACGCTGACCAAAGGCGTGGACGACCTGAGCGAGGACCGCATTATCAAGGGAATGGTCGGCCGCTCCATGGACGACCGCTATCCGCAGCGTGAACATAAGGTGGGCAGTGACGTCCTGCTCGAGGCAAAGAACTGGACCGTCCATCATCCGCTCTACCCGGAAAAAATCGTGGACGACAATATTTCCTTTAAGGTACACAAAGGCGAGGTGATCGGCTTCTCCGGACTGCAGGGAGCCGGCAGAACCGAACTTGCGATGTCTATTTTCGGAAAAAGCTACGGAACCGGGATCTCCGGCGAACTTTACATCAAAGGACAGAAGGTCAATCTGAAAGATCCGCGGGCGGCAATCTCTCACGGACTCGCGTATGTGACCGAGGACCGAAAGACGAACGGTCTGATCCTCGACGAGTCCATCCGCTTCAATACAACGCTGGCAAGAATCGCCAAAGTCTGCTCGAAAGGGATTATCAATGTTGATCTCGAACGGCACCTGGCTGAGCAGATCACGGAAGAAATGGGAACAAAGACACCGTCAAACGAGCAGAAGGTCGGAAACCTCTCCGGCGGCAACCAGCAGAAAGCGCTGCTCGGCAAGTGGATGTTCGCGGAACCTGAGATCCTGATCCTCGATGAGCCGACGCGCGGTATCGATGTCGGCGCCAAATATGACATCTACTGTCTGATCAATGAGATGGTGGCAAACGGCAAGGCCGTCATCATGATCTCCTCGGAGATGCCCGAACTGCTTGGCATGTGCGACCGAATCTATGTCATGAGTGAAGGAAAACTGGCCGGCGAACTCGCCGCAAAAGACGCTACCCAGGAAAAGATCATGGCCTACATCATGCAGAATTCCTGATTAAACCTTGAAAATCCTGAAACCGGAAAAGAAAGGAGAAGAATGAAATGAATACAAAGGTAAAAGATTTCCTTACCAAATATACCATGGTAATCGCTCTCGTCATCGTGTTCGCGCTGTTCTGCTTCCTGACGGACGGAAGACTTCTGTTCGCGCAGAACATGTCCAACCTGATGCTCCAGAACGGCTACGTGCTTGTGCTCGCCTGCGGCATGCTGCTCTGCATCCTGACCGGCGGCAACATCGACTTGTCCATCGGTTCCGTGATCTGCCTGACCGGCGGCATCGCGGCCGTCCTCATCAGCAACATGGGCATGAACCCCTATCTGACCATCATTCTCTGCCTCGCGGTCGGCCTTCTCGTCGGCATCTGGCAGGGCTACTGGATCGGCTACGTCCGCATCCCTCCGTTCATCACAACACTGGCCGGCATGTTCGTCTTCCGCGGCTTCGGACGTCTCGTACTCGACAACAAGACCGTATCCATCCAGAACAAATCGTTCCTGAACGTGTTCACCTCCTACATCACAATTCCGGGACTGGACGACGTCTCCAAATACTCCGCCCTGATCGTCGGTATCGTCGCGGCCATCTATGTGATCTTCTCGACCATGCGCTCCAGAGCGAACAAGGCCAAAAAGGGCTACCGCCAGAACAGCGCGCTCGCTGATTTCGGCAGAGCCGGCATCATCTCAGTCGTTATCGTCTGGTACTGCAATCTGCTCCGCCAATACAAAGGCATCTCCGTCATGCTGGTGTGGGTCGTCGCAATCTGCCTGATCTATAACTTCATCACCTCAAAGACAGCGTTCGGCCGCTACTTCTACGCGATCGGCGGCAACGAGAAAGCGACCAAGCTCTCCGGTATCGACACCAACAAGATCTACTTCATCGCCTACGCGAACATGGGCCTTCTCGCCGGACTCGCGGGCATGCTCTGCGCAGCGCGTGTTGGTTCCGTAAACGGAAACACCGGTACCTCCTTTGAGATGGACGCAATCGGTTCCTGCTTCATCGGCGGCGCATCTGCGTACGGCGGCGTCGGCACCGTCGGCGGCGTGGTCATCGGCGCACTCCTGCTCGGTGTCATCAACATGGGAATGTCCATTATGGGAATCGGCGATTCCTGGCAGTATGTCGTCAAGGGCGCGGTGCTTCTGGTCGCTGTTGTGTTCGATGTACTCTCCAACAGAAAATCGTCCTGATGTCCTGACGCAGGGATATTTTCAACGGTACCTGAATTATTGAAAATTTCACAATGATTTTTTATTTCGTCACTGGCAGCGCTGATCAAATGACTCTGTATGCCAGTGACATATATCCACGTCAGAACCGGATGTGACTTTTTCCACAGGACAGTCACTCCCGGTTCTGCTTTTTTCACTTTTCACAAAAACATTTCCGTATGTACCATTTTTTCCTAAAACCTAAAACTGAAGCCATCTGCAAAAGCAATATCTATGACAATCTCCTGACGGAATACTTCCAGACCATTCTTTTCATCGTTGACCACAAGATAATAATTCTTTGCCGGATCATATTTCTTATCCTTAAATGTAAATCGCAGACGAGTAATCCTCTTTGCCGGATCATCATTTTTACTATCAGCAATCATGATATTTTCGTTAGTGATCCTTTCCCCATCTTCCGAGATAAAATAAATGCGAAAATTCGTACTTTTTATCGTATCGCTGACTGCTTCCGTCTGGACAAAATCCAGATGCGTGATCAAATTCGTGATTTTTCGCACAATACTGATCAGAGCGATCTGTACCGTGTGAGTTTCCATGTGATAACGTTCCATCTTGATATCTAATATCGGAACGATCACTTCCTGTGGAGAAGACCCCCCATGAAGATAATTCATTCCGCCTCCAACTTTAAATACGCTTGTACTGACAGGAAAAGAAACCTGTCTTGTATCATCATTACAAAAAATATCACCCAGAGAAATATGAGCAACGCCATCTTTAGAAACCACATTCTGATCAATGATAAAACGACGATCAAGAAATGCTCCTTTACTTGCTTCGCTACTAATCTTGTCGCTCTCACTGAGTACGTCCCGCTTATACAGAAAGCCATGATCGGCGGTCACAAGAAAACGGTATGTATTTCCACTGGTTGCAATCCGGTGGATCATTGTCACAATCTCATCGATTGCTTCGTCACAGGCGTTGAATACCTCATCTTCCGTACGAAGGTTCTCCCCTCTTGCATCAATTTGATTGTGATAAACATAGACTACCTGTTTGCCAGTCAAGATACTTCTTAATTCAGTAACCGTCTTTCTATGTTTCAAATCATCAAACTGAATGCACACGCTCTGCGGCTGATACATTTTCAGAACGGCTTCTCTTGCCAGAATACTGTCCGTCGGTTTTCCATCAGCCAGGATTTTATAGTCATCCGTCATTTCAAGTGTTCTGTGCGGCAGCAAAGCTGCCATTCCGAGTGCGGTATAAGAAGGTAGCATCGAAAGCTGTGCCCCCATCGACACTGTACTGTTCGGATCTTGTTCCAGCTTTTCTGCAAGAGATTTTCCCACCTCAAAACGCATGGCATCCGAAATAATAACAACGATACGTTCTTTCGCACTGCTGACTCTCGTGCTATAGAAATTTTTCTGCTGAGGAATTCCTTCTCTAATTGCAGATAAGTTTAATGCTGCGTTCCATGCGGGCAGGAGGCTGTCCAGATATTCATTTGTATAAATATTTTCAACCAGCTCTCTCAATTCTTCGAAGCCCTCTATATGAGCCGTCTGATCAAGGTTGTGGATAAAAATACGGTACCACATATCGATCCGGTAGTCCGCAGTAATATACTTTTCCTGAATATCTTTCAACTCTTTTGCCGACTGATAATTTACTGTACAAACCAAATGCCAGGCGGCTTCCAAAAGAGTATAGCTCATCCCGGTTTTTGATGCAAAATGCTTCTTTCGCCTGAACTGACAGACCTCCGGAATACTCATCCCATCCAGTCTCGCACCGGTATCCTCATTAAGCAAACGTTCATTCAGCCACTTGATTATCATCTGATCCACACAAAGGAAAGTATCACATTCCGCAAAACTATCTGTCGAAAGATCAGAAAATACCTTATCCGCTGACAATTCAGTCTCTGCATAAACGGAAAGCTTGTCATAAAAATCTCGGTATAACACATTATTCATCAAGCTATCCAGAAATATCATAATATTACCTGGCTTATATGATAGAAAAGGTTTCCAACTCTGCGGCAGATCTGTTTTCACATATTTTGCCGTGTAAGTGACAAACAATGTCATTACCAGCTTTTCCAGTGTTGGTTCATTATCTACATAACCAAAATTATTTTCACACTGTTTCCAAAACGCATCTAACAGTTTATATTTTTTAAATTCTGCAAGAATCTTACTGCCTGCCAGCATGTTGCCGTCCTGATTTGTTTCCGTCCCAAGAAACCTTTCTGACCTTGCGCTTTTCCCTTTCCCGAAAATCTCCAATCCATTTGCATTTCCAGCCAGTAAAATACGGACAACTTCTTCAAAAGAAGCTACCCTCAACTGACAAAGCGCACTCATCAGCGCAATCTCTATTGTTTCCTCTGTAAAATTCTCAATTTCCAGATCATAAAAGCGCTGCATACGCTTCTTCTCCCCAAAGAATTTAATGTACTTTTGTATCACCGGCCTGTATTTTTCCTGAATACCTAAATCGGCACTGATCAGAGAAGCGCGATCTGCATAGAAACGTTTCGAATAAAGCAATGTATCCTCCAGATGATTCTGTTCCACCGGAGGTTTGGGAAACGGTGCGTAAATCAGATAATTTGTTGTCTTATCCTGCCGCTCCAGAAATATCTTCGTGCGAAACTGATTGGTTGGTGTTAATCGATACACTCTGGCATTTTTAAGCTCTACCGAATCAATATCACCTGCAAAATCACCATTGTCATCATACCAGAAAACAAGTTTCCGGGATTCCCCGGAAAACTCTTTATTCAGTTTCTCTATAATCTGATTCAGATTCAGCTCTGCCATCTTAACCTCCTTTGAATGTTAGTTCTTTCACCATGTAATCATCTGCAAGGTAAGTTGTGCCAACACCCTAAACATACACTTCTTCTTTTCCAGGCAACTTAATGTAGTAGACGCTACTAGTAAAAATCTCTTCAATAATCTGCAAAGTAATTCCGAAATGATAGCCCGTACACAACTGTCAGAAACACTACTTGCAATTATTTTGTCATCACTTCCATTAACCCAAACAATATATTTAATATTTTTACCCAGCAACCCATCCTTGAATCCAACATTTACATATTTCTCCTTTGAAAACTTCTTTCAAAGTTATCATTGCTTTTCCCATGTTTTTCATTTTATAAAATACGCATAAATCTATAATATTCCAATAAATCATATGATTAATTTTGCATTTTCTTTTGAAAGAAATAGTATCTGTTTTTCTTCTTCATAAGATAAAGTGAGTATATGCACCTGTAACTTTATCTTATTCTCTAAATATAAAATAATTTTATCTCGTAATTGAAGTATTTCCTGCATTTTATTTAAATTATATGGATACATAAGAACAATATCAATATCACTTGGAGACAGCTTATTACATGCTGATCCAAACAAATATAATTTTATATCCAATGAATTTATGTCCCCATATAAGTCAGGTATTTTCTTCAACTGCGTTTGCAATTCCTGTATCCAAAAATTTTCTTTCATCATAATTTAATGCCACTAAAAATTGATTTAATGTAAAAACACCTATTCCACATCTTCTCGCTCTATCCTTTGCTAAATCTGTATAATGATCCCAATTGCTTATTACAACAATACAATCTACATCGGGATATTTACTAATTATCTCAATAACATCACTTGCCGTTAAAACATAAACATCCGCAATGTAAACTTTTATATGAGCTAAAGTATATCTATAAATTATTCCAATCGCCCTATAAAACGAGATATCTTCTATTAAAACTTTTCTGACCATTGAATTTTTTTCTACCGATCTCTTAAAATAATCAATTGCCTGGGATAATAAATGTCTAGATTCTAAAGGCATATGTTAATCCTCACTTTTTAAAATGTTATAAATTTCACTCGGAAATTGGGGGGCATCTATTTCAAATTTTCCTTTGATTAGATGATTTTTTTCTAAACCATTTATATGCTGTTCATATTTATATAATACCCTTTGTTCCTCCATATTTAACAATTCTATATTATTTCTTAGTAAGTCAATAATTCTTTTGCTGTTAGGTAAAATAACTTTATTGACCTGTACATCCCAGTTATCAGCATATTCACTTATAATATTAGTACGATTTTCAAGAGTAGGACCATACGTTTCAAAAACAATTCTGTTTTCTTCTAGTATTGAAAATATTTGTAAACGTAATTTTTCTCGTCTCTTATTTTCTAAAGTTATTTCCTTAGTTTTAAACCGATTAATATTAAATGTATATATAGATCTATCTGCGTCTTTCGATGAAACAAAAGGATATATTCCCCAATCAGCTTGAGGATACCAAGCATGTACTTGGACACTTCCTTCACCTGTATCCGTATCAATTTCCCCAATCAATATACATCCTGTAGCGCCATTTTCCAACAACAAATTACCACATTGAAATTCATAAAAACAATCCCACTGTGTTCGTGCCAAATGATTATGTTCGTGTCCAGCCAACCATAAACGTACATTAAAATCATTAAACAAGGCTATTAATTCTCTCTGTTCGCTTCTTTCCAAAAAATCAAAAGAATAATGTGTTAAAAAAATTGTTATTTTATCAGGATTAAGTTTCTCCAATATTTCATAAAGTAAATAAGTTCCAAGAACAAAATTCTCTTGTAACTTAGCAGTATAAAATAAAGTTGAATCCACATGAATAATATTAAATTCCTTAGTTTCAACAATATAATGTGGTTTTGTTACAAATTGCGATTTAGAGATATTGATATATCTATCTGAAAAAGTATTTAAAAAATCAAAAAATCTCTTTTTCCCTTTAGATATATTTATTAAATCATCTTCTGAAATTTTTCCTGTTTTAGGATCATATGATTTTAAGATTTTATTAATAGCTTTTACTCTATTTTCTTCTTTTCTATCAATATCATGATTACCAGGAACTAAAAAAAGTCTTTTATCAGGAAGATGAATTGTTTCACAAATTTTTTCTATTTCTCTTGAAGAATTTTCAGGAAATTCACCATCAGGTGCGTATCTGATATCTCCAGTACAAAAAGCATAATCACACACGATATTCATTCTTTTTAAATATGCTATAAGTTTTTTACGAAGCCGTTTTGTTTCTGTCCCCGTTTGATTAAGATGTAAATCCGAAAAATGTATCCATTTGATTTTCGCCATATTTCTTTCCCTTTTTATTAGCTCTAATTTAAATTACCTTTATAAAATTAGGACGTTTTCCCTCATTATATCCCTTCAGATAAACCGATACCTCCCCGGTCCCATACCTTTTACTTTTCTGATAATTTCTGCTCGTTTCATTGCATTTATCACATTTCCTGCTTTTGATTTCGAACAATTAAGACATTTCATCACATCAGATTGTTTAAATACATTTTGACCATTGAAATGATATACAACTTTAATGTTCATAATAAAAATATTTGTAATACCGGAAGCCTTCAGCATTCCTTCATATTTTGTAAATTCACTGCCTGTTTTCTGGCTTTCACTGCTCACATTTTGATCTTCATTGCATATTTTCTGGTCAATACTTGTGATCATTGTGTCTTTATTGATTATATTCTGATCTGTATCGACCACTTTCCGATAAAAAACAACCCTGAATCCATTTCCAGATTCTTCTATAACTGGCTCTCTCAAACCATACTCTCTGCAGCTGTTCCGAATCCGTCCCAGACCAGTCCCCCAGCCCTCAATAATCTTCATGTAGTGGAATGCTTCTGAAATCGCTGCATTCCTGCATTTCGACTTTCCCCGCAAAGCTTCCTCCAAGTCAAGACCTCCATACAGCATACCTGGAGAATAAACTTCTACTCTGTCATCATAAATCGATACCTGAATACAGGAATCATCCATATACGACCGATGCGTAACAGCATTAATAATAGCCTCTCTTACAGCCAAAACCGGCAGTTCATAATAATCACGCCGAACAATACCGTTAATCTCCGCACCCAGATTAATATGACGTTTCACAAACTGGTAAGCTTCCTCGATTTGCTCATAAATCGGTCCTTTATATTCCCTCCTGTCAATAAATACATCACGGTTTACGCCTTTAAAAAGTGCACACTGGATTTTCGCATATCTTACCTTGTTGACGGTCATCAGATTAAAGGCATGTGTCGGCGCATAATCGCATCCAATTTTACACAGAAGTCCCATATCCTCCAGTTTGGCAAGCGTCATATCCTGAACCTCTGCTTTTTCCTCTTCTGTTTTACAGGCAGACAGGACAGTCTTCTTCATGGATGAACACAACTTCTCTGCCATATTTTCATCGTATTCCATTCCAATCTCTTGTAATGTGTCATAATAAATCCGCTGCCCTTCCAATTCCAGCTCCTGAAGCATCCGGCCATCAGCTGCGCGGCTTGTCCCATTGATACGGATATAGGCAGACGCTCCTTTTCCAGCAGACTTCAGATAATACGGACGGAATTTGCCCGGAGCCACATCAATCACAAGCACAGTCTTTCCATTCAGCGTCTGTACAGTGATATCCGGAAGGATCTGCGGGGTACAGGCGTCTGAAATCATATTGGAAATATCATCGGACAACTTAAACGGATTTGCTTCTCCAATTCCGTAAACAGTATTTGTTCCATCCTCAACGCCAAGGATTACTTTCCCTCCAGTACAGTTGGAAAACGCAATAATGTCTTTCAAAAACCCCTCATGTTTTTGTGGGATCTCTCTTTTAAACTCGATATTTTTTCCTTCCCCAAAATATGTTTTCTCTATCATTTAATCACCCTGCAAATTTTTTACAGAAACCTTTATTTCTTTGACATAATGTTCCTAGAATCCGCCAGAATCTCATAGAATTTTCCGTTTTTATCGGTCTGCACTTTGCGGTAATTGACTTTCACTCCATCATCCAGATCAATTTCTATACGTGCAAGCGCCAGATGTGCAATTTTCTCATCATACTCCCGACATTCCTTCAATTGTTTTTGCAGTTTCTCCTTGCGCTTTGTTGCAGTAGCGACCTCACGGTTATTCTTACTGTTCTGAATTGTCTCCTCCATTCGGCTGATCTCATTTTCATAAATTTTCTCCATACGATGCAGATAATTCACACGAACACGACCTGTAGTATCAGTATCATAGCGGTGCAGATAAATAAGCGCCTTAAAACCATTTTGCTTACCGCTGTCATACATCCAGTAAATTGGACGTTTACCGGAACCGGTAACAGAGTAAGTGGAACAATGATCCTTAAAAAAATTATTAAGGAAATAATTGCGGATAATCTCCCGGCTGCTGTTTCCTTTATTCCCCAAAGCCTTGGCAATAAAATCCAGATTCTGTTCCAAAGTATCTGCACCGTATACTTTTTTCAGCCACGCGCAAAACAAACGGACAATATCATTCTCCAGATATTCCTCATCTGTAATTAGAATCACATTATCCTTACTTGGGGCAAATGTGCATCGTTTTACACCTTCATCTACACGCAGATAGCAATCCCCTTCCATATAAGCAAAAGAAGCCGAATCACCAGTCACCCCTGTTCCCGTTACGGGAACACTGGCATACACAAACCTCTCTGAAAACGGCTGACCTGCCAGAATCAGTCCTGGTTCATCCAGAGAATAGCGGCCAAACATACAGCCTACCGCATAAGAAAGCAGACTCTTGATATCCCTCTGTAAATCTGCTTTGCGAACAGTTACATCCCTATCCGCCACTTCCGGCGTCAACTCATCCTGCAGACCATAAATCTCAATGAAAATACGATTAAGTTCCTCTTCGTTGGCTTTCAATTTATTAAAACGAGAGTTGCATATCCTTGTCCATTCCATGTAACTTGCTTCAATATATTGTTCTGTAAGGATGTTTTCCAGTGAAAATTTAAAAGACTTATGAACTAGTGGATGCTGTTGAAAATTCCACGATCTTTCACTAGAATCCCAATCATCTTTTGATAAAGAAATACAATTATTAGCGATTTTATCTATAATCTCTTTTCTCCTGGAAAAATCTAAAACAGGAAGTGACATTACATCTCCCACTTGAATATTAATTGTCGGATTCAACATCTGAAGGACAGTTTCAACAACATTCGAATTCAAAAATGCTAAAATAGACAAAATATTATCTTCATCCGGTGAAATACCACATGAAGCAGATTCCATAATAAATCCTTCTGGCATATATCTTGCAGAAAAATCACCGGTCGTTATTTTCGACCAATATATACCCTTATGAAAAAACAAATCAGTATTAAACAATCTGCGAGACCACGAAGTTGTTTTTGGATCATTTGGATTATGCGTCACCCAATATTTTATTTCCATCCCATTTTGTTCCCAATTTATTATATAATTTAAATGACCATACCATTTACGATACCCTCCACCCTTAAAGCAAGGTATCCATTTAAACATATAACCATCATAATCCTCTGAAATATCAAAACCAATTTTTTTCTGTTCCACCTCACTCCATAGTTTTAAAAATCTTGTATTATCACCTGTACTTGATCCTGCCAAAGTTCTATAGCAATCTCCTAATAATTTTCCCTGAGTAAATGCTTTAAGTATTCCATTCCCAGCCCAATATACATGAGGTATTCCTTTAATATTTCTAAAGCATTTCTGTGAGATATAAAATCGATTTTTTTTCTGTAAATACCATTCTTCTTTTTTACTTTGCGTAGTTGCCTGCGTCAATCTGCAATAAGAAGTTATAAAAGTTGGCAAATAATTTTTTTGCAAAACAAAGCTGGTTGTCTGTACAACTTCTCCACTTATTTCTTCAAATGCTCTCGATCCTAAATGAATCATATTTATGAAATTTCTATTGAATAACTTATTTCTTAATTTTTCAAACCCGGATAAAAACATCCATGCATGCTGCGTAATCATTGCCTGATACCCAGACTTCATTATCATTTCTTCACAGCGTTCAATAAATACGGCAAAAAGATCACTTTTGCTGTCTGGATAATGCTCCTTCACATATTTTGTCAATTCCCTATCCATACCGTTTCCCCCCATATAAGGAGGATTTGTGCATACTATACGATACTCCTGAGCTAACACCTCTCCTACATTAATCAATTCTTTTAGTCTCTCTTGCGTCTTATCTATATCAACCATATCAAAATCTATCTGTCCCAAAACGGTAATATGCTCTGCAAATTCCCGCAGCAAATCCCAATCCATTTTATCCACAGTCAGAATGGATCCATATTCTTTTGCATCGTGCAGCTGTTCCAACAGACCATTCACCTGATTGACTGCATTGTTCCGGGCAAATTCATCCAGCGTCGCGCCAAAATATTCTAACTGTTCTCTATTAAAATCATTGCTTTCCCATGTAGCATAAACGTGCGGCTGAATTCCACGTGTTAAAATTCGACGGTCATACTGACGTGCTTTCATCATCACGGCAAAATAAGCAAGCTGATAAGCTCGATCATCAATATCCAGTCCCCATATATTATGCTTCAGGATACTCTGTGCCGCATCACGCTGTGTATAGCCCTGGCTCTCATAAATCTGCATCAACACATCGAAGAAATAACAGAGAATATGACCGCTACCCATGCAGGGATCAATGCACAACAGATCCTCCGGATTTAAGGATTCATACTCTTTACGGATTTCAGCAAGTTGTGCCTGCACTTCTGGCTCCTGTTCAGCTTCTTCCAGATAATATTTCCAATTTTCTTTCAATTCTTTGTTCGGATGACCTTCCACCCACAAACGGCCAAGACTGTTTTCCACCATATACCGAACGATCCAGTCCGGCGTAAATAGTTGCGTTGCTGCCGGAATTTCCTCTTTTTTAATTTTTGTACCGGATGCACGGGCAAAGACTTTTGCCTTTGGCTCGGTGTTGTAATACTGATACAGCCAGCCAATAATTTCCACCTGACCGCCAATTTCCACATTAAAATCTTCCTCTGGAATATCATGTACCAGATGATAGACCACACCATCTTTATCTGTAAACGATACTGACAACAACAGTTCCGTATAATCTGACACTTTTTCAAATAAAGCCGGAAGCACCTCATTCAGATCATTACACTGCTTTAAAAACAGATAACGAAATATCTCGTCCAGCTTCTCGTCATTCTTCCAGCCAATAATCTTTACTTTTTCCGCGTCAGTATATTCCATTTGCGCTTCAAACGGTGTGGTTACAATATCTGGTTCATTTTTACCAGATATGGAAGACAATACACGAATTCGGGACGGCAGGTAATCATTGACTTCCATAAAGCGAATGGCAATCAGACGATTAAACCATGTGTAAGCTACCTCGTCGATAACCTGTTCAAAAGCAAATTTATATTCTGAATCGTCCTGCTTCGCTTTAATAGCAGATACCAGATCCTGTCTCTGCCTAATCTCAGAACCTGAAACCGCATATGGCTCCTTTGTCCCGATATCATAATATTCCATTCGTCTGTCAGACTGAGGGAGAGCAGATTTAATGCCCCTATCCGTAATCCCCATAAGCCCAGCTTTGTATGTAATCTCTGCGATCAGTTTATTCCGTGCCCAGATTGCAAAATTTTTAATTGCTGTCTTATTCATACGTTATCTCTTCACTCTCCTATCTTTTTGATTGGAGCTAACAATTAGATTGAATAAATTTATACTTTTAATATCCAATCAGTCAACAATCTAATCTTTTTTCATCATTAGAATTCAATATTTACAATTGTCTCATCTTCCAGTTCCTGCTCCAGCCTCTTGCGCAAAGCTTCCACATAATTGTCTATGTCCTCTTTGCTCTCAATACGCCAGGAAGAAGTCTGTATTACCGTTTTGATCGTAAGATTTTTCTTTTTCTTTGGCTTTACCGTATAAACTGCAAGGTCTTCTTTTATCCTATTTGTATCATCACCTTTCGCTGCCTCCGCTTTCTTCCTGGCTTCTTCAGCTGTTTTTTCGGCAAGCTCCATATCCATCTTATCCATCTGATTAATCAAACGCATCCTTACAGCATTCGCCTGATCAGCATAACTGCGTAAAATCGTAATATTGTTGCAGTGCGCTGCCTTATCAAGTAAATTAGCAAAGCGTCCATAAAAGCTGCTGCGACACCTGTCTTTGTATGGCTTTGTATCCAGAACATCCATTACCGCAGCCATTTCTGCCTCAATAGAAGAAATAACCGGCGCTTCTGTCTCGTCCAGTACCTTCATATAGGCATTTCTATAAGTCTCCAGTAAGACGGGAAGTTTGGGAATGTCTTTATAGGGTTTCTGGCTTTTCAGGATTGTCTGAATAGAAGCAACAGAGGCTTCTACGGCAGTATCAACAATATAGCTTTTACTGTCCTCATAAATCCCCATCAGACGCAATGCCTCATCGAAAATTTTCTTTTGTTCACCGTCAAAAAATGCTCTGACAGGCTCATAATCTTCAGCAAAATCCAATAAATCATCTTTGTCCTTCATCAAACAGGGATAAAACTCGGCTGGCTCTGATATCTGAGAAACTGTACGCAACAATGTCAGCCCAGACTCAATCACCTTGCGTCCCGGATATGGATTTTTGTATTCATACTTTAACATACTCTCCAAATCCTGTATCAGACTGCCAACATGTTCCTGGAACATCCTCATTAGTTCGTCTTCATCATTAGAGATTGTAGTAATCCGGAAGATCTCTTTGATCAATTCCCGGGCATTTTTAATCTCCGCTGCAGATCGTTTGATTCGATGCTCCGTCAACAGCTTTTCCACAAATTCTTTCTTTGTCAGTAGCCGAACAATCTCATCCTCTGACTTATTCATCATCGTCACAGGTGAACTATTTACCATAAGGGTAATATCTCCCTTTTTAAATAAACGGGCTGTCAGCCATTCCACATCATCTTCTACAAAACCATACGGAGCTTTAGTAAATTTATCTTTCAAAGTTTTCAGGGAAGTTTTTGTGTGCAGTGCTGAATTTCCAGCAATAAAACTCAGTACATCTGCCTGCGCTTTCTCGTTTGGTTCTTCTTCTGAACCGTGTGAAGATGGTATTTGATTCGTCTTTCGGAACATATCACGAATATCATTGGCTGTAAAAACGGTATCAATATAATACAACTTGTGATAAACATTCTCTACTAGCCGTCCCAACGCTTCATTGATCCTTAAACTCACATCCTTTGCTGCAAGATGCGCACGATCTCCATTTACATAGATAACCGCATTTTTCAATGCCTCCGTCAAAAATAGTTTTGCATTAGCCGAGCAATCTCTCATCTCATTACGTTTCTTGTTTTTAATATCCTCATAACGGTTCGTTGCCGTGGAAGCATTTTTTCGCAAATATTTTTCAATTTTCAATGCCTGTCGAATTTCATCCATATAGGATTTATCATTCGGCAATACTACCAAAACCTCCCGATTTTGTCCGGAAATCAGACGCAGCGACATCTCATCCATTGCAGAATCTGAATACGGTGTCAGAACATGAACTCCGATATCATAAGTCTGATTCGATTTATAAGGTCTATCATCTACTATTTGATTAAAAGCAAAAATATAACGCCCATTAAATTTATGATATTTGTATTTGGGCTCAGTATAAATCTCCCCAAAAATCATCTCAGACACTTTTCCGACGATCTCTCTTAACTCAACATTTTCACGGTCAATATCACGTCCAATCTCCTGTTCCTCTTCCGTCAGAAATATATAAATATTGTTGTGTTTCTGCACAAGTGTCTCGTGAATTAAAACATCCAGCGCATTTTCGACACGTTCCAGAAGAGCTGCTCGATCTTCATCTACATTGGATATCATCAGGCTTGTAATATTTTCAAGCGTTGCATTCTCAAATTCTTTAACATATTTAATCAGAAACAAACATTTAAGTACATTCACATTAAAACAGTCCTCTTCACCGTCAGGATTAATACGTTTGTTATCTAGTGCCTGACGGATGACACGGCTGTGGGCCGCATCAAGAAAACTTTCCAGTGCATCATAAAACAAATAAAACGGCACCAGTGCACCTTCGTTCTGATCTTTGATCGCTTCCGCCGATTCCTTAAAAAGTGCCAGCATGGATCGCTCGCCTTCCGATAAATGCTTACCAGATGCACCATGTGTACGGATACTGGTTAATACACTGGCAAGCAGACGAAACTGATATGGTACAAACGGATACACTCCGGCAAAATCGTCCTCATTGCCATATAACTTCATCTCTGCTGTATCGGTAAATACTATGATATTAGAGATCTGCGTTTCTTTCTGGCCATAAAGCAGACGAAGTGTCTGTGCTGCCACCGGTGTTTTGCGCAGAATTCTCTCTCTGATGACCTCATCCACACTAGCAGAAGTCAAGGAAAGTCTCGTATCAAAACGTCCCTGGATTTTTGAAAAATCGTTGCCTTTAACCGTCGTAATAGAGTCGATATCCTGTTGGCTGGTAACAATTACCCACGCTCGCCCCTGACATTCTTTTCCAAGTTCCTCACGAATCGTCTGCAGATTCAGCATGAGTTGAGAATTATCTCCAATATACTGACCGACCTCATCCACAAGAAAAACTATATGCTGGTTTTTCTCTTTACTGTCAATATATTCCCGCACCATCTTTGCAAAATTTTCAATACTGATTTGATACGGTTCACCTGCTTTCTCACACCAGTTACGTGCGGCTGCCTCGCTCATATAACCCATTTCATTCAACACACCTACAATAATATCCTGAATAAAATCAAAACGGTTTCGAGAGTTTATCCATGGTTTCCCAAATTCCTTTTCAAAAATCTTCTTGAATTCCTCGTAGCGGCCATCTTCAGAAAGCTGTCGCTCCAGATCCGCCACATATGGCATGGAACCATAGAATCCCTGCATCTCATTAAAAACTTTCAGAAATACCATAACGACAGCATCTCTGGATTGTTTGCTACTCTGTTCACTCTTTGAGTCAATATTAAAAAGAGCAACATCTGTCGGCACAGTTAACGCCAGTTTCATATCTGTCAGCAGCGCTGCATCTTTAATCTGATCATTATCAATCAAATACTGAAGCGCTGACTTGCCGGCTAATTCTTTATTAGAAAGGAGATAAGACAAAATTTTCAAAAAATGGGATTTACCACTCCCAAAAAAACCGGAAATCCACACGCCAGTCTTCGTGGTCCTGCCTATAATACCTTTTTTATAATTTACAAAAAATTCGCGAAAATGTTTTTGCAATTCGCGAGTGACAACATACTCCTCCAATTCCTGCTGAATTCCGGAATCCCCTTTTTCCCCCACTACAATAACTCCCTGAAGATCACGGGTAATATCCTTTGCAAACATCTCTTGTATTTTCATCTGTAATATACCTCTTCTTATGGCTTTACGAGCCGGAATGCCCGATAATAATTATTATCCTTCAATTCATCAAACAATATTAAGGATTGTTCGTCGTAAGTACCAGGGAAAAACAGCACCACCGGAGCCTTTCGAAATGATTGACTCAAATTATTGAGTACTTTATGAGGACGCAAAATCGGATAACATTTTCCGATTCCTGTCAGGAAAACCACAGCGTTTTCCGGCGTATTATCTCTAACATATTCCACGATCATACTATCATCTTCATCAATACGAAAAAAATTCCCAATTGCTCTTATAACACGGTTAAATCCTTTTTGCTCTTCAAAACAACAAGCCTGTTCAATATACTCCTCTTTTTCCAGAATGTCGATAATCAAGTCATACAGATCATATACAATCAGCTCAAAGTTATCATTACTTCTTTGATTCTTTGCCTGCATATATTCAATCCTCTTTCTGACTTCCAGTTCACACTGTGCCGGATAATCAAAAACCCAGTAATTTACTTCATTTGCGCGACCTTTGTTTCTTCGGAAAGTTGGTTTACGAATTTCTGCTTCCATCTGATCCAGACGTTCCTCAAATGTCATCAGGTTACCCCCTTAAATACTTTCCATATTGATACCAATCCATTTGTTTTAAGCCACACTTCCATCTCTGGAAAAAGAATGGGACGAAAAATTTTTCGCTCTGTTTTCCCCTTATCAGTAAACCCTGCCTCATAAAGCATTGTTTTATAACAAGTTCCAAGCCGCTTTAAAGTATAGTCTTTCCATTGTGCGGCTTTCTCACTTTGAGTCTGCTTTCCTTTGAAAAATATCCTTAGATCACTGTCTGTATAAGTATCCAACCCGAGAATCATTTTTTCGCGGATAACTTCATAAGCAAACTCAAAGAAAAGTGTATCATTACACATGCATCCAACCAGGCAATATAACTTTTGGACTGCCACATCCGCATTTGCAAAATCTTCAAAAAATAAATCAGGCATAGCACTGATTCTAGCTGCCACTGTATTCATGATCAACTTTGCTCTTTCTGCAGAAGAAGCGGAAAATAAATTTTCTTCTATGTTTTTCTTCCTAATATCATCCATAGCTAATCCCTGCCACAACAATAAAACTATTTTCTTAAATTCCAAAAACCAGAATGACCACTTGACCGCCCCGGCGCTGTATTCCTTACGCTCCATCTCACACACCCTCCGTTAATTCTCAGCGGATTTGACTGTTGCAAATACCCTTCTTATACCCTGCCCTCTCAGCGGCATCTCTAAAAAATTTCATACTGAAAAAAATATACTATGATTCAGCTTAAATTTCAATTAACAGTATCGTTTTCTTTAATTTTTTATGCTATTGTTTTTTAATTTTCCGGCAAATAAGTCTCATATTTCACATGCGATGAAACAAAATGTGTCAAATGGTGTATCTTCCAAAATTATGATAAACGACAAAACTGTTTTCGTCTTTTTGTACGATTTCCCATTTCTTTCATAGCTCTTCCTGCCGATTTCCCTGTAAATCTCCTCCTTTATGGAAAATATACATTTCATATTTCTATTATATTATTTTTTCAGAATATATCAAATGCTTTAATTTTTCAAATTTCAGTTTTTTCTGATTACTCTTTACCAATTTTATAGGGTTTTTAACTGATAATCCTAAATACTTCTGGATTATATGTATCAGAATCCACCACAGAAACTACGCAATTCAACCATTTCAATTTTTCCCTCATACTTTTTTGCAATTCTGACATAATCATTTTCTTTGACCGGGTATGGCTTTCAAAGTTTCCTTCCAAAAATAATATGACATATTTCTTCTTACGTCCCTTTCGAAGATAATTCATTATTATTTCACTTGCTATATCATTTAATTCCTGCAGCGACCCTCTGGTTTCTCCAAATGATACCACGCCGGATAAAGTTGCCAGAGTCATAGCCACCTTTTCCGGAATTTCAATATCCAGACTGTCTCTTCCTTCTACATCTACGGTTGTATGCGATGTTTCTCTCTTCTTATTATTGGGAAAAATCCTCCACCTGCAGTTTCCTTCATCTCCCAGGCAGTTTTTAATCTCAATAAATGCTGCATATTCTTTTCCAAGAGAAATAAAGTCAACCGCTTTCGATCCCGGCAAAGCATTAAATAATTTTCTGTAAAACTCTTCGTTGTCATCAAATTTTATGTTTCTGCTGTTGTCCGGAAATTCAAATTTCATTCTGCTTTCTTCAAATACCATATATATATCCCTGCTCTCTGTCGTACATTGCATCAAATTCATCCATAATTGCATTATGCTTTAAATCTGAAGCATTTCCTTCCATTTCATAAGTCATCTGCCCGGAAAATTCATCGTGGTATAAAGAAACAAAGCGTATATCCAGTTTATCTGCATTCAGCTTCGGATACACCGCCAACATATTAAACTCCTGCTGAACAAAATAATCATGCGTAGTCACAAATACCTGTACACCCATTCTAGCAAGAACAGTAAGTGCCTGTACAATTGGCCGAATCATTTTAGGATTCATATTTGTTTCCGGTTCATCCCAAAACAAAATGGTATTTTTATTCAAACTTCCTGACAAGATCATATAGATGATCATGGATAATTTCCGATAACCATCTGATACCAGCCCCATCTCAAATTCCCCTTCACCTTTGATTCTAAGATAAAATTTTTTGTCTTTCTGAATAATGCGTCCCTTCATAATCTCTTCAAAGCTATGGAGAACCTCATTCTGTTCATTGGTATTCGCTCCTTTTGACAAAGGACGCTCCAACAACTTGTTTAAATCGTAATACATTTCTTCGAAATCGATATGATACTGTTCATACAGTGAATTAAAATACAATGTTGTAGAAATTACTTCTTTTGTAGGAATGTAAATTGTATCAAATTCTTTTCTTTTTTCAGATAAATCCAGTTTTATATCCGCATGGTTCTCCTGCCGGTTTCCAAACCCCATTGATATTCTTTGTTTCTTATCCAGTTCCACACAAAAATCTGTTCGATTGCTTCCCTGTACTCTGCTTACCAGCCTTCCTATTTTCATTTCATCTGGTCGGAACACTCCCTGAAATTTTTCAACAAAAACCCTTTCCTCCATCTCTTTCGTAGTTATTTCCGGAGTCCCTTTACTGACAGGTTTTAACAGAGAATACATGATTTTTAAGAGTGTCGTTTTTCCAGTATTGTTTTCTCCGCAAATAACATTTATATTTTCCGACCAGTTAAATTCTGCTTCTTCAAACAACATAAAATTTTTCAATGCCAACTTTCGAATTTTCATAACAATCACTTCACTCTTCCATAATTATTTTTACTCGTTCTTTTAATATTTTACAAATCAAAATCTGATCCTTTTAACTCAATTAAATACGCCGTCCGTTTATCTTCATTGATCAATAAATAATCACATCTGCTGCCTTTTGTGATTACAACTCCATCTATTTTGCAGTGTGTGACATATTCTTTTTCTATATACTGGTTTTTGCTGTATCAGATAATAGAACAGCAGATTCAGGATCCAGACACACTCCTGCTACCGGAATGTAAACAACCGAACAATAATCGTCAAATAATTTGTATACTTCTGCTTTAAATTTTTCCAATTCACTTCCAGATATTCCAACTGCCGTGGGACTGAGGCAGCCGTCCTTTTCCTGCAGAAAACTTATCAGCTCATCGCAAAATGTTACCAAAATATCATCTCCAGATTCATACGCACCCATCACCTTATTTTATTTTCGCCAGGATATCTTTAAACCACTCGGGCATTTCTTCTTTCTGCCGCTTATTGCACGCTTTTTCGTACAAGGACTTCTTTGAATTTATATTTTCCTTTTCCGTACCCGGATACAGGTTCAATAATATCTGCCTGCACCAGATTAGAAAGAAACTTGGAAGCTCCTGAACTTTTCAATTCCAGCAGTTCCATAACAGCACCTCTGCCGAATATTTCATCAAAACCAAATTTATCAAAAAGTCTGTGAATATGAACCGTCGTTTTTACAGTGAAATTCTTTCCTTTTTCAGCAAGTATACCTTCAATGTCCACTTTTTCATTCCAAATATCCACTTTTTCTTCTTCAATGTCCACTTTTTCATCATGCAAAAGTCCACTTATGTGCAAATTTCGATTGTGAAGTTCATTTTTCTCGTCCAAAAGAAGGTTTCTAAGGAACAATTCAAGATATTCTGTTGTTTCGTGAATACCCTTTTGCAGGTTCGTATAATTTGCACGGACAAGTGCATTTCTGAAATACCATGCATTTTCTGCAAAAATATCATTGGCCGCCGAGAATCCAAGTGTTCTCAAATACTTAATAAAGAACACCGCCGTAGTTCTTGTATTGCCCTCTTCAAAAATATGAATTTGCCACAATCTTGAAATAAAGACTGCAAGATGACGGATAATTTCATCCATTGAAAGTCCTTTATAGCTAAAGTTTTTCTCCTGAGAAAAATCATATTCAAGCGTAGCTCTAAGTTGTGAAGCACTGCCATACATAACCGTTGCTCCGTCCAATACCCATTCCTTTTTCGTAATATTATAATCTCTGATCTTTCCAGCATGTTTATAAATCCCCTGAAAAAGCTTCTGATGTATTGCAATGTATTCATTTGGAACAAACGAAAATGCTGTTTCTGAGAGTATTTCTGTAATACGGGAAGACACTTTATCTGCTTCTTCCGTACGGTCACCCTCAGGCAAGTGCGCAGGTCTCTCTTCATAATAGCTGTCAATAAGCTCCTGCGCTTCTTTCAGTGTAATTTTACCCTCAATATTCTGAACAGCAATATTGATCAGATATTTGGACGGTTTGATCCCGTCGACTGCCTGAAGTCCGATTGCAGTACTCCAGGCATAACTTTTGCTGATCTTATCAGGCTCGGACTCTTTTAGATACTCCTTAAACGGGTCTCTTTCCACATTCGCTACCTCATTTCACAATTTTATGTCACTGCTATCACCACTACTGCCGTTCCTTATCCAATACAGGACAACCATACCTCCAAACAGTTTTTCCGTAAGCGGGCATGCCGATGGAACGCATCATGACATCCAGCCACTCATCTTCTGAAAACTGTTTTCGCCCCTCCTTTAGTTCATCAAGTTCCACATGCGGCATCTGGATCGGCATCCGCTTCCGGATCTGCACCGGCATACAGTTTTTCTTTTCTTCTTCCACATATTTCATAGTCCAGCTGCACAATACACCAGATTATTGATTTTCACCATCGATCACCTCACTTTATTCATTTGGCATTATATTATTTTTCTGTTCCGCCTTGTACATCTCCGCTATATAAGAAGGTCCATTCCACCAGAGTTTTGACGACTCATCATACAGCAAAATTTTTCTGTTCTTCCGTGACATCCTTTAATTTTTCCATACTATTTCACTTCTTTCAAATGACAGACATTTCAAACTTCTCGCAATTCTCCCATGATAAAGGAACATACCATCAGATAACTGCAGCATTTGCATCTACTCCCTTATTTCTCTGATATGCACGGAGCGGAGCAGGGATCTATCACTATACCCAGTCTACCACAGTTTGACCTTAAAAGAAACTTAAAAGTTCAACATCTATGGAATGCAGAAAGTTTGTACCAGAGAGATAAAGGAACGCTTTTATGAAAAATCTTGCAGAGCCATGAAAACACAACCTGTAACTCTTCTTTCTTTTCCTTCCCTTTTGTGTTATAGTCTATAGCAAACAACAACTATAGCTTCCACAAAAGGACCGACATTATGAAACGTTCTACCACCACAATTTTCTTCATCCTGGCTCTCTGCACGCTCATGCTCTCCGGCATCTGGATCTATTTTCAGAAAAAGCTGGAGCAGGTGGATCTTTCGGACTCAGTACACAGCACCATCTACGACAGGCACTATGTCCTGATCGCGGACGACGGAAACTCTCTTCTCTGGGACTCCATCTACGAGAGCGCCGAAAAAGAGGCCGCCGCGTCGAACGCTTATCTGGAACTGATCCGGCCGGACGACAACCCGGAATACACGCTGGCCGACTGCCTTAGGATTGCCATCGCCTCAAAAGTGGACGGCATTATTCTGCGGCCTGACGGAAGCGAGGAAATACGGGGACTGATTGACTTGGCTGCCGATCAGGATATCCCGGTCGTCACCGTTCTCGAGGACGATTCCGCAAGCTCCAGGATCAGCTTTGTCGGACTGAACAGCTACCAGATGGGCGCCGCCTACACAGAGCAGGCACAGAAGCTGCTGAATCCGGATTTTACCGAGATTATGGCTCTGATCGACTCCAACGCAAGCGATGCCGGGACAAACCTGGTCTACACTTACATGACAAGGCTTCTGGAACAGAAGCGAAAAAGTGGGCAGCTTATTAATATCACGGCTTACAGCGTAGACAGTTCCTCAGATTTTGACGCTGAGGAAGTGATCCGGGATATCTTTGTGAACAGCACAAATCTTCCGGATATTCTGATCTGCATGGATGAAATCATCACAGAATGTGCTTACCAGGCTCTTATCGATTATAATCAGGTCGGAAACGTAGATATCATTGGTTTCTATTACTCCGATACGATTCTTGAAGCGGTGCGCAGAGGAACCATCTCCGCCACAATCGCTCTGGATACGGAGGAAATCGGCCGATACAGTGTCAACGCCCTCGGGGAATATCTCTCGCTCGGACATACCAGCAGCTACTACAGCGTGGGACTGAATATTATCACTCCGGACAATGCGGCTGATTTTCTGTATCCGGTTGGCAACGAGGATCTGAATATCCCCAGCCAGACAGATTTATGACAGTTCCGCCGGACATCCGTGTCCTGAAGAATCATCTTCACGCCGCAGGCATAACCTTCTGACCTGTTGCCTGCAGACTGACTGACGACACGCACATATTCAATGTAAGCTGAATCAGAACGCCGCCCGGCTGCCGCAGAACCGGTACAATTAAGATGTCTGCCAAAGCAGGATCAGATCCCGTACGCAGAACCATCAGACAAATCCCAAATGAATAATAATTACCCGGAGGTACGTTTCCATGAACCTGACAGAAAAGAACCTGAAAGAAAAACTTCCCTCTGCCAATTCCATGCAGACCAAGCTCAGCGCCGTCATGTTTTTTGTGCTGCTCTTCGTTCTTGGAATCGATCTCTTTATTTTCAGTCAGATTAATTCCGCAGTCGGAAGAATCGACGCAGTCTTCTCGAGCAATGTGACGATCAACGACCTTTCCGACATGCTTGGCCGCGTGCAGGATACGGTGTACGAATATCTGAACACAAAGAGCAGCCAGGCGCTGGAAAATTATTACCGGTACGAGCAGGATTACCGGGAACTGCTTGACGGCCTGAACAGCCGGAACATCGACAGCGAGATCAAAATCCTCGAGAAAAACATTGGCAGCATGTCCGAAAGCTATCTGGAGCAGACCGATCTCACCGTGCAGGCCAAGCGCGGCCGCAATGTGGAGCGGTACAAGGATTATTATGAAAAATCCGACCAGCTCTACCAGTATATCAACTCCTACATTTACAGGCTGAACACGCTGCAGTTCCACCGGAATTCCGAGAACTACAAACTCCTGCTCTCCTCGATGAATGTCCTGGAACAGGCTTCCATAGGAATCATGGTCATCGTCTTTCTGGTCGGAATCTTCGTCGCGATTCTTCTGGTCCGCGATATGATCCGTCCGCTCATGGCGCTTTCCGCCGCTTCCCACGAGGTGGCAGAAGGAAATTTGAATATTCCGCTTCTCCCCGTCATCTCCAGAGACGAGGTCGGCGTCGTGACAACCGGCTTCAACCAGATGCTGATCAGCATTCGCGAAAATATTGAAAAGCTGAAAGCCAGCATGGAAAAGGAATCACGGATGAAAGAGCGGGAACTCTCGATGGAAGCCCATCTGAAGGAAGCGCAGCTTAAATTTCTGCAGGCGCAGATCAATCCCCATTTTCTGTTCAACTCGCTCAACGCCGGGGCGCAGCTTGCAATGATGGAGGATGCGGAACAGACCGGAATCTTTCTTGAACGGATGGCCGATTTCTTCCGCTACAATGTGCGCCGTACCGGAGAGGACACCACGCTCGGAGAGGAAATCGAATCCGTAGACAATTATATTTATATCCTGAATGTCCGCTTCGCTGGAGATATTACCTACACAAAGAAAATTGATGAGGGTATTGAAAATATCCGGATTCCCAGCATGATCCTGCAGCCGCTTGTCGAGAACGCGGTACAGCATGGAATCCACGATTGTATGGAAGACGGAGAAATCTGTCTTTCCATCCGCAAAAAAACGGATACACTTGCTATCACGGTGAGCGACAATGGCGTGGGCCTGAGTCCCGAAATGATCGATGCCATCATGAATGGTTCGGCAAATTCGTATAACCCTGGGCAGTCAAGCGGAGTTTTACAGAAGCGGATGCCTGAATCCACAAAAACTTCCAGTGACAGCAGTACCAAACCTGATTCAGGTCAGGCGTTCAAAACCTTCCGCAGCGACAATGACGAAGTCAGCCAGGAGCGGACTCCTGAATCATTTGGCGGCAGCAGCGCCGAATTCCGTCTGAATCCAAATCAGCCTGCAGAGCTTTCGGGATTTTCTTCTTCCGCGGATACCAGACAGCGGCACCAGTCCACCGGCATCGCCATCCGAAATGTCATCAACCGCCTGGAACTTTACTACAATCAGGAAGGACTGCTTCAGATCACAAGCGGCGGCCTGGGATTTGGAACGCAGATTCATATCACGCTCCCTCTCACACACGGAGAAAATTGAATCGGTTCCACTGAACCAGCCCTGCTGTTTTCAGGCAGCCGACGCTATTTTGCTTCATCCTGACCGTGCTCTTCCATTTTCAAACGGCGGAAAGCATCCTGGCGCAGATGAATCGGCAGCGTTTATTTC